>NZ_JBFUIP010000726.1:0-707 GCF_056401815.1 Aminobacter sp. P4_D5
GCAGCCGCGGGAGCCGGCGCCGGAGCGCCACCCTTCATCGCTGCCTCGACGTCGGACTTCACGACGCGGCCTTGCGGACCGGAACCGTTGACCTTGGACAGGTCCAGCCCGGCCTGTTGCGCCATGCGCTTGGCCAGCGGCGAGGCGGAGACGCGGTCGCCCGAAACGGCATGCGCCGGAGCGGGAGCGGCGGCAGGCGCAGGAGCCGGGGCCGCAGCCTTCGGTGCCTCCGCGGGCTTCGGCGCAGGGGCCGGAGCGGGTTTCGCCTCGCCCGTTGGCGCGGCCTCGCCCGGCTCGACCAGCACGGCGATGACGGCATTCACCTTCACGCCCTCAGTGCCCGCGGCGACGACGATCTTGCCGAGGACGCCTTCATCCACGGCGTCCACTTCCATGGTCGCCTTGTCGGTCTCGATCTCGGCGATGATGTCGCCGGACTTCACCTTGTCGCCCTCGGCCTTGAGCCAGCGGGCGAGCGTGCCCTCCGTCATGGTCGGCGAGAGGGCGGGCATCAGGATATTCGTGGCCATGTCTCGCGCTCCCTTACCGGTACGTCACGGAGTGGACGGCATCGACCACCTGTTCCAGCCTCGGCAAAGCCAGCTTCTCCAGATTGGCCGCATAGGGCATCGGGATGTCGAGGCCGTGCACCCGCACAGGCGGCGCATCGAGGTCGTCGAAGCAGTTCTCGACGATCTGCATCGCGA
>NZ_JBFUIP010000727.1:0-707 GCF_056401815.1 Aminobacter sp. P4_D5
CCTCGAAACGGCGCGCCGGGCCGGCGCACGCGACAGCGTGGCCTCGCCGGACTGCATCCAGAGCGAGACCGAAGCCCGCGAGGGCGTGGCCCAGGTCTGGCCCGGCCTCACCGCCAGCGCCCGCTCGCGCTGCACGCGCCTCGCCGACCGGCGCCAGTCCTTCCTGATCCTGGGCAGCTGCGTCGAGCGGGAAGCCGCCGCTCCGCGCTGAGGCTCCTCCGGCGCATGGTCGCGCCCCACAAGACGCGCTTGACGCCGGCCTGATTCGCCATTTCAAGCGCGCATGACCCAGCACGACCGAATCCTGATCCTCGATTTCGGCAGCCAGGTGACGCAGCTCATCGCGCGCCGGCTCCGCGAGACCGGCGTCTATTGCGAAGTCTGGCCCTTCAACGCCGCCGCGCCGGACCGCATCCGCGCCTTCGCGCCCAAGGGCATCATCTTCTCCGGCGGCCCCGCATCCGTCACCGAGGGCGAATCGCCCCGCGCGCCGGAAGAGGTCTTCTCGATGGGCCTGCCCATCCTGGGCATCTGCTACGGCCAGCAGACGCTGGCCGCGCAGCTCGGCGGGACCGTCGAGGGCGGGCATGCCGCGGAGTTCGGCCGCGCCGTCGTCGATGTCACCGGCGAGTGCTCGCTGACCCAGGGCGTCTGGGCCAAGGGCGCCAAGGAGACGGTGTGGATGTCGCATGGCGACCGCATCACCG
>NZ_JBFUIP010000728.1:0-706 GCF_056401815.1 Aminobacter sp. P4_D5
GCGGTACTCGGGGTCCAGTTGCGCGCTGGTTGCAAACGGCACCTCGCGCAGCTCGACCTGCGCGCCGATCTCGGCCAGGGCCATCTCCACGGGGCCCGAGCCGGAGCCGTTGTCGCCGTAGAGGATGTAGCTCATCGCGACACGGCAGGCGCTGGAGTGGCCACGGGCGTCGCGGGATGCCGCCCATAAAGCACCATGGCCCGCCGCTCGAAGGCGCGCACCATCATGCGGACAGCCTCGTTGAACACGGTCCCGATCACCGCCTGCAGCAGCTTCGAGCGGAACTCGAAATCGACGAAGAAGTTCACCTCCGTGCCGCCGGACACGGGTATCAGGCGCCAAGTGTTGTTGAGGTAGCGGAAGGGACCGTCGAGATACTTCACCTCGACCAGATGCGGGCGATCCAGCGTGACCTCGCTCCGGAACGTCTCGCGGAACATCTTGAAGCCGATGGTCAGGTCGGCGGTCAGCTTGGTCTCGTCACGGCTGAGAACGCGAGCGCCCACGCACCAGGGCAGGAACTCCGGGTAGCGATGCACGTCGGCCACCATCTGGAAGATCTGCTCCGGCGCGTACCGAAGGATCTTCTTTTCCGCGTGGGTCGGCATCAGGCCGCCAGGCTCTTTTCCCGTGCCGCGCGCAGCGCCGCGAAGTCCCGGTCGGCGTGGTAGGAGCTGCGCGTCAGCGGCGTCGCGGAGACGAGGAG
>NZ_JBFUIP010000729.1:0-706 GCF_056401815.1 Aminobacter sp. P4_D5
ATTCGGTGCTGCCGGTCGAGAGCCGCGTTGGGTTGGCACGGGCGAAGGCGGTCAGGCCCGTGATATCGTTGAAGGGCAGGGCGTGCGAGGCCGCGAGCACCATGGTGCTGCGCGTCAGCATGGCGACGGGCGAGACGTCGCGCACGGGGTCGAAGGGCATGCTCGGCAGCACATGCTTGTTCATGACATGGGCGGAGACCACGGCCATGAGCGTGTGCCCGTCCGGCTCCGAGCGGACGACGACCTCGCTCCCGATGACGCCGGACGCGCCGGCGCGGTTCTCGACGAYGACGGGGAAGGCGATGTGGGGGCGCATGGCCTCGCCGATGGCCCGGGCCAGGATGTCGGTGCCGCCGCCGGCCGCGTAGGGCACGATCACGCGCACGGGGCGCTGCGGCCAGGAGGGCTGGGCCGAGGCGATGGCCGGGATCAGGGCGGGCAGGGTCAGGGTTGGCAGAGCCAGGGCTGTGCGTCTGCGGATCATCTTGGGTTCCTCCGTTGCCGGCAGTTTCGCGCGCCGCGGCCCGATGCGGAAGCCCCGCATCCATGGCAGGCTTGCGGGCATGGTACAGAGCGTCACCGTCATCGGCCTCGGCTATGTGGGGCTGCCCACCGCGGTGCTGCTGGCGAGCCACGGGATCCGCGTGCATGGGGTGGACACCAGTGCCTCGGTGCGCGCGGCGCTGGCGGCCGGGCGGATCCACAT
>NZ_JBFUIP010000730.1:0-706 GCF_056401815.1 Aminobacter sp. P4_D5
GGTCGAAGGGCGCGCGGTTGGTTTCCGCGAGCGTCGAGATGAAGAAGATGATGAACATCGGGAACATCGGGATGACGAACCAGAGGTTCTCCTGCGCCCGCACGATCGCCGTGAGGTTCAGCGAGCCCACGCACATCAGCACGGTCACGATGACGAAGCCCATCGAGACCTCGTAGCTGACCATCTGCGCCGCCGAGCGCAGCGCGCCGAGGAATGCGTATTTCGAGTTGGAGGCCCAGCCCGCGATGATGACGCCGTAGACGCCGAGCGAGCTGATCGCGAAGAGGTAGAGCACGCCGACATTGATGTCGGCGACCGCCCATCCGTCATTCACGGGGATCACCGCCCAGCCCAGCATGGCCAGCGTGAAGGTCAGCATCGGCGCGCCGAGGAAGAGGAGCCGCGACGACCCCGAGGGGATGATCGTCTCCTTCATCAGCATCTTCAGCGCGTCGGCGAAGGGCTGCAGCAGGCCGAAGGGGCCGACCACGTTCGGCCCCTTGCGCATCTGCATCGCGGCCAGGACCTTCCGCTCAGCCCAGGTGAGATAGGCGACGAAGATCAGCACCGGCACCAGCAGCGCCAGGGTCTTCGCCACGGTGAGCGCCAGGATGCCGATGGGCGAGGCGAGGAAATCGCTCATCGCGTCACTCCGCCGCCAGCAGGGGCTGCGGCTTCAGATAGACCGAGGCGCATTCCGCCATGG
>NZ_JBFUIP010000731.1:0-705 GCF_056401815.1 Aminobacter sp. P4_D5
GGCTCCACCCCGGCCGAGCTCGTCGGCCACGACGCGGTGCGCATCCTCGGCCAGGGCCGCGTGGAGCGCGGGCTCTCCGCCGATGCCGAGGTCTTCGCCTCCGGCCTGCCCATGGCTGGCTTCGAGGAGGAGCTCTCCGACGGCCAGGGCGGCTCGCGCACCCTCATCACCACCAAGGCGCCGCTGCGCGACGGCGAGGGCCGGGTCATGGCCGTCGTCACCACCTCGATCGACATCACCGACCGCAAGCGCGCCGAGGAGCAACTGCTCTACCTCGCCCGCCACGACGCGCTGACCGGTCTGCCCAACCGCTCCATGCTGGGCGAACGCCTGCGGGACCGCTGCGCCCAGGGCAGGCAGACAGGAGGGCGGCAGGGACCGGGACGCGCGCCCTTCGCGCTGCACTTCCTTGACCTCGACCGTTTCAAGGCGGTGAACGACGCGCTCGGCCACGCGGCCGGCGACCGCATGCTGCGCGACGTCGCCGCCCGCATCGCGGAGGTGCTCGGCGAGGACGACATCGTCGCGCGGCTCGGCGGCGACGAGTTCGCCATCCTCCAGTCCTCGGGCACCGGCTTGGCGCAGGAGGCCGCGCAATTCGCGCTGCACATCCGCGACGCGCTGGAACGGCCCTTCATCGTGCTCGGGCACAGCGTGCAGGTCTCGGCCAGCATCGGCATCACCCTGCACCCGCAGGATGCCGAC
>NZ_JBFUIP010000732.1:0-705 GCF_056401815.1 Aminobacter sp. P4_D5
GGCGAAACCATCCGCACGCAGATCTGGCGCGAGACGGGCGGCGCCTCCTTCCGCGCCAGCGTGGTCGAGCGCGACGTTGTGGTGGTGAGCAACGGCCTCTTCAGGTTCGCCTAGCGAGCTGCCGGTTCTCCAGCTTCGACAGCAGCCGGACGACCGGCCAGAGCAAGATGAAGTAGGCCACCGCGGCGGCCATAATGGGCGTCGCGTTGAAGGTCACGCTCTGCGCCTGCCGGGCCTGGAAGAGCAGCTCCGGCAGGGCCACCACCGCCGCGATGGAGGTCAGCTTCACCACCTCCAGCGTGTTTGAGATCAGGTCCGGCAGCACGTTGCGGAAGGCCTGCGGCAGCACCACCAGCCGCATCGCCTGGGCTCGGGAGAGGCCGAGCGAGCGCGCCGCCTCCATCTGCCCGGCCGGCACGCTCTCGATGCCCGCGCGCATGATCTCGCCGTAATAAGCGCCGGTGTTGAGGAAGAAGCCGATCGCAACGGCGGTGAAGGCCGAGACCTCGAAGCCCGCGAAGGGCAGCCCCGCATAGATGAAGACCAGCAGCACCAGCGGCGGCAAGGCGCGGAAGATATCCACCCAGGCCATCAGCGGCCAACGGATCCAGCGGGTCTTCGCGGTGGAGAGCAACGCGAGGATCAAGCCGCCGACGATGCCCAGCGGCACGACCAGGGCGGAGATCAGCAGGGTCTGCAGCAGCC
>NZ_JBFUIP010000733.1:0-704 GCF_056401815.1 Aminobacter sp. P4_D5
GCCCCGGGCAGGTGACGCGCTCGCCCGGGCTGATCACCCGCGCCTCCAGCCCGGCCAGCGCCACCACCATCTTGAAGGTGGAGCCCGGCGCGTAGAGCCCGTTGGTCGCCTTGTTGATGAGCGGCGTCGCACGGTTGGCCGTGAGCTGCCGCCATTGCGCATTGCTCACGCCCGCATTGAAAACGTTCGGGTCGAAGCTCGGCTGGCTCGCCATGGCGAGCACCTCGCCATTGCGCGCGTTCATCACGACGATCGAGGTGCCCTCCTCGATCTTGCCGCGGATGGTCTTCTGGAGCTCCGTGTCGACGCTGATCTCGATGTCCTGGCCGGGCTGGCCCTCGCGCCGGTCGAGCTCGCGGATGACGCGGCCGACCGCATTCACCTCCAGCTGCACGGCGCCCGCGCGCCCACGCATCGCGAGGTCGTGGTGGCGCTCGATCCCGGAGCGGCCGACGCGAATGCCGGGCAGCTGCAGCAGCGGATCGCCATCCATGTCGCGCTCGGCGGGCGGCGCCACATAGCCCACGATATGGGCGAGGTGCTCGGTCTCGGGATCGATGCGCGTGGTGCCGACGTCGATGAGGATGCCGGGCAGGTCCGGGGCGTTCACCTCGATCCGCGCCATCTCCTCCCAGGCCAGGAACTCGCGGACGATGACCGGCACGAAGCGGCGGCGGCGGCGCATCTCGCGCTCGATCCGGGCG
>NZ_JBFUIP010000734.1:0-703 GCF_056401815.1 Aminobacter sp. P4_D5
CTTCATTCCCGCCGGCGAGGCCAGCATCTCGCCCTTCGACCTCGGCTTCACGCGCAGCGACGTCACCTATGACGTCGTGCATGTCTGGGACGGCAGCTTCTTCCGGCTGGAGCATCACCTGGACCGCTTCCTTGCCTCCGTCGCCGCGCTGCGAATGAAGCTCCCGGTCGACCGCGACGGGCTCCGCGAGATCCTCATGGGCTGCGTGGCCCGCTCCGGACTGCGCGACGCCTATGTCGGCATGGTCTGCACGCGCGGCCGCCCGCCGCAGGGCAGCCGCGACCTGCGCCTCTGCGAGAACCGGCTGCTGGCCTATGCGCTGCCCTTCGGCTGGATCGTGGAGCCCGCGGCGCAGATGAAGGGCACGCATGCCGTCATCAGCTCCATCCCACGGATCCCGCCGGAGTGCGTGGACCCGACGGTGAAGAACTACCATTGGCTCGACATGGATCGGAGCCTGTTCGAGGCCTATGACCGGGGCGCGGACACGGTGATCCTGCTGGGGCTGGACGGGAACGTCACGGAGGGGCCGGGCTTCAACGTCTTCGCGGTAGTGGATGGCACCGTGGTGACGCCCGATCGCGGCGTGCTGGAGGGCATCACACGGCAGACCGTGATCGATATCTGCGGCGAGCGCGGCATGCCGATCGAGATGCGGCCTATCTCGCGCGAGGAATTCCTGGAGGCCGACGAGGTCTTCCTC
>NZ_JBFUIP010000735.1:0-703 GCF_056401815.1 Aminobacter sp. P4_D5
GTGTCCGTGATCGCGGTAAGAGGTGATGATCTCGTCGCCGGGCTTGAGCGAGGCCTGCATGCCCACCACCACGGCCTCCTGGCCGATGTAGAGGTGGCAGAAACCGCCGATCAGCCCCATGCCGTAGAGCTGGCCGGCCTTCTCCTCGAAGCGTCGGATCAGGAGCATGTCCCGATAGGCGCGCAGCAGGGCGTTGTGCCCCATCTGCATTTCCTTGTCCTTGGCAGCGGCTTTGGTCGAGCGGCGCTTGGACGGGGCGGCATCGGGCATGGGCGTCTCCCTGGAGATACGCCACAGTTAAGCCGCCCTCGCAGCCTCCGCAAGGCGGGGTTCGTGTCAGAAAATCCAGTTATTGCAACGCAATATTCACTTTAACTGAATTTAGGTTCACACCAGATCGCCATGCTGCGACGCAACAATGTTGCTAGAGCCCTGATCTTCCTCGGTTAGAAGAGGCGCTGCCCTGGCGGGTAGGGGATCACGATTTCGTCGCGATTGGTGAGGTTCAGCATGGCCCGGGCCCGCTCCTCGAGCTGGTCCCGGTCCAGCCGGTCGCCGCGCATCGCATTGACCCGGCGCTCGGCGGACTCTCGCTCGGCGGTGGCCCGCTGCAGCTCGCCCCGCGCCGCCGCGATCTCGGTCACACGCTGCTCGCGCGCAATGAGGCCGCGATCGCCGTGCGAGGCGTGCCAGACGAAGAAAC
>NZ_JBFUIP010000736.1:0-703 GCF_056401815.1 Aminobacter sp. P4_D5
GCGCCGCACGCAGCCGGTCCAGCAGGCCGGCGGCCACCACGCCCTTGTCCGTGATCAGCAACGGACGTGCGATGCCCGCCAGCGCGAGTTCCTCCGCGAGGCACGCGAGCGCGCCCCGCGCGAACTGCACGCGGTTCAGATAGGTCATCAGGGCCAAGTGGGTTTGCTCCCACGCATCGGCGTCTCCTTCGCGCGGGAGGATGGGGCAGATCGCTGCGCTCCGAAAGGTGCCATGTCGCGATCGGGCCATATTATCGATAATCCATGGACCCCCGCGGTGCCGCGCCGAAGCGGCGGTGGAATCCCTTGGCGCGCAACCCGATCCCCGGTCTGGCGTTCCGCCTCGGTTAGGAGATCCGAGGCATGGCACAACGGCCCACCTGGGAGGGTCACCTCCGGCTGTCGCTGGTGGCCTGCCCCGTGTCGCTCTACCCGGCGACGAGCTACGCGAGCGATATCCACTTCCACCTGATCAACCCCGAGACGGGAAACCGCATTCGCCAGATCGTCGTCGACCCCGAGTCCGGCGAGGTGGAGCGCAAGAATCTCGTCAAGGGCTACGAATACGAGAAGGATCAGTACGTCCTGCTCACGCAGGAGGAGATCAAGTCCGTCCGGCTTGAAAGCACGCGCATCATCGACATCGAGCATTTCGTGGACCAGTCGGAGATCGACCGGATCTGGTGGGACACGCCCTACTACC
>NZ_JBFUIP010000737.1:0-702 GCF_056401815.1 Aminobacter sp. P4_D5
GTGCAGCAGTTCCTGTCGCGCAACCGCAACATGCCGGTGATCATGTTCAAGCGGGTCGCCGCGCCGTCCAGGCCGGCCGCGCAAAAGCCGATCCTGCTGGTCGTCGCCTGCGCGCTGGTGGACAGCGACGGCCGAATCCTCCTGGCGCAGCGGCCGGAGGGGAAATCGATGGCCGGGCTCTGGGAATTCCCCGGCGGCAAGCTGGACGAGGGCGAGACGCCGGAGGCCGCGCTGATCCGCGAACTCCGGGAAGAACTCAGCATCGAGACACAGGAATCCTGCCTCTCGCCGCTCTTCTTCGCGAGCCACGGCTACGAGAAGTTTCACCTGCTGATGCCGCTCTACATCTGCCGGAAATGGCAGGGGCGCGTCGCCGCCACGGAAGGGCAGGCGCTGGCCTGGGTGCGGCCGGAGAAGCTGGCCGACTATCCCATGCCGCCGGCGGACGTGCCGCTGGTCGCCCTGCTGCGCGACTTCCTGTGAGGCGCGGCCGGGACTAGGCTCCGTCCCGTCGCGCTGAACGAGGACGTCCATGAATCCCATCGCCTGCCTGCTCATCATCGGCAACGAGGTGCTCTCGGGCCGCACGCGCGACGCCAACCTGCAGTTCCTCGCGACCCGGCTCGGCGAGATCGGCATTCCCATGCGCGAGGTGCGCGTCATCCCCGATGTGGAGGAGACGATCGTCGCGGTGGTGAACGA
>NZ_JBFUIP010000738.1:0-701 GCF_056401815.1 Aminobacter sp. P4_D5
AGCCCATGCCGAGCAGGCTGCGCTTGCGGATGTTCTGCTCCGACAGCGCGCGCAGCTCCGCCAGCGCTCCGGCCTCGTTTACCGGGCTCGGCAGGCCGTCGAGCGTCATGCCGCGGATATCGGCGGGGATGGTGCGCGCCACCATCTGCTCCAGGTCGGCGCAGCCGATGGTCTGGAGCATGGAGGCCACCTCGGCCTCGGTCGGGCCGATGTGGCGGCGGATGAATTCGCCCTGGTCCTCGAGGGCGGCGAGCTCGGCCAGCGCGCTCACCCGAGCGTGTCCACGAAGGCGGCATAGGCGTCGGCGTCCAGCAGGTCCTCCGGCAGCGCGCCGTCCAGCTCGATCTTGAAGAACCAGCCCTCGCCGGTCGGCTCGACATTGATCTTGGCGGGGTCGTCCACCAGCGCGGAATTCACCTCGACGATCCTGCCGGCGATCGGCGCATAGACGTCGGAGGCGGCCTTCACGCTCTCCACCACGGCGATGGCCTCGCCGGCGGTGACGGTGCGGCCGACTTCGGGCAGGTCGACGAAGACCACGTCGCCCAGGGCGTTCTGGGCGTGGTCGGTGATGCCGATGGTGGCGACATCGCCCTCCAGCCGCACCCATTCATGGTCCTTGGAGAACAGCATTTCGGTCATGGGGGGCTCCTCAGCGGGCGTAGCGATGGGGTTGGAAGGGCATGGGCGCGACCTTGGCC
>NZ_JBFUIP010000739.1:0-701 GCF_056401815.1 Aminobacter sp. P4_D5
GGCTATCGCCGGCCGGTTCCGCCCGGCCAGCGATATATGGACCTCGTAACGTCTTGCCGGCGGCCCCGCATCGCGCGAGCCTCCGGTCATGACGACATGGCGCGCCCGCGCGGGCACCACCTTCGCAACTCAGAAGCAGCCGGCCTTCGGCGCGCGCGGCATGGTGGTCACCAACCACCCCGCCGCCAGCGCCGCCGGCGCCCAGATGCTGGCCGAGGGGGGCAATGCGGTGGACGCCGCCGTCGCCGCCATCCTCGCGCTGACCGTCTGCGAGCCGATGATGGTGGGCATGTTCGGCGGCGGGCTGATGCATATCGCCTCGCCCGACGGGAAGCACGAGGTGCTCGATGGTATGGCCACCTGCCCCCTCAACTCGCGGCCGGAGATGTTCGAAGGGCGCGACCCACGAAAGCAGAGCGTCGGCGCCCTCTCGGTTGCCGTCCCCGGCAACCTCCTCGCCTGGGAAGCGGGCCTGAAACGGCACGGCCGCTTCTCGATGGCCGACGTGATCGCGCCCGCCATCCGCCTGGCGTCCAAGGGCTTCGAGGCAAGCGGCTACCTCAACGAATGCATCTCGGAAGTCGCGGCCGACCTGAAGCTCGACGCCACCATCTCCAGCATCTTCCTGCCCGACGGCGCCCCCGTTCCGGTCGGCGCGCGCGTGGTCAACGAGGCGCTGGCCGACAGCCTGCGCGCCGTGG
>NZ_JBFUIP010000740.1:0-700 GCF_056401815.1 Aminobacter sp. P4_D5
GGTCACGCGGGCGGCGAGCGGCGAGGCCGCGCTCGGCGCGCTGGCCAATGCGCGGCAGGTCGATGTCGTCTTCTCCGACATCATGATGCCCGGCGGCATGAACGGCATCGAACTGGCGCGCGAGATGCGGCGGCGCCGGCCGGATCTGCCGATCCTGCTGACCTCCGGCTATGCCGCCGGCATGCAGGCGCAGGCGGATGTCGAGGGCATCGAGATCCTGCCCAAGCCGTACAGGCTGAAGGACTTCGCCCAGGCGCTGGAACGTCTACGGGTGTCCTGAGCTGATTCCGGGCTGGTAGATTGTTGGCAAATTTCTGCTGCTACATCCCGACCTGCGGATGGCTTCAAGGTTTGCCGTCCAGAATTGTTGACAATATTGGTGGCGACTGACAGCCTTCGCGCATGATGGACGGCAGCCTCACGCAAGGCCACCGCCGCAGGAGGACGTCGACATGCCATTCTCKGTCGTGAGCCGGCGCGCGGCCGCTGCCCTCGCATCCGCCGCCCTTCTGCCTCGGGCCGCCCGCTCGCAGGGCCAGGATTTTCCGAATCGCCCGGTGCGCCTCATCGTCCCGTCGCCTGCAGGAGGCCCGACCGATGCCATCGCGCGCCTGGCGGCGCCGGGCCTGTCGGAGGGATGGGGCTACCCGGCCGTGATCGACAACCGCGTCGGCGGCACCGGCGTGGTGGGCTGCCAGGC
>NZ_JBFUIP010000741.1:0-700 GCF_056401815.1 Aminobacter sp. P4_D5
GGATTGCTCCAATCCGCGGATTCCATCTGGCGATGGCAGGAGCGGTTCCTGCATGAGGGCGTCGACGGCCTGCGGAGCGACAGGACGCGCAAGTTCGGCAATCCGCCGCTGCGCGACGGACGGTCCCTCGATGGGGTGGGGCGGTGGAAAGGCTGTTCGGACAGGCTGCGCCCGGGCGTTCTGCGGCGCGGGACGCGAAGGGGGTTGGTGGCGGCGCCGTGAGGCGCCGCCGGTTGCCGTTCAGACCAGCTGCGGCCGACGGCGCTTGGCCACGCCGAGACCCATGAGACCAAGGCCGAGCAAGGCCATGGAGGCAGGCTCAGGAACCGCCCGCGGGTCGATAACGCCAGTAGTCTGGACGTCRGTGCCCGCCAGGATCAKGTGCGACAGGGCTGGTTGCTGGCCACCATTGTTSAGGAAGTTSAYGTCGAAGGTTCCCGTCCCRSTGKTGGGAGASGYGGTCAGCARCACGTYGTYGAAGMGGTARSCYGCTCCGTTGYTSCCGCCRARCAGYCCSACCACGAAGTCGATGGTGATGGGCAGGTTCGGKGTGCCSGCCAASTCYTGCCASGCRARGCYCCARTTGCCGCTGTTGGTGCCCGGGGCCGTGACCGTGAACCCGATGCCACCCAGGCCCGGGCCGACGGCATCCGATGAATCCAGATAGGTGAGCGTGGCCAAGCCGAGCTGGGTTTTCATG
>NZ_JBFUIP010000742.1:0-700 GCF_056401815.1 Aminobacter sp. P4_D5
GCGGCACCCATGCTGTGAATGTGAGCCTGGTCCGCGACATCGGCTACGACCCCGTGCGCGACTTCGCGCCCGTCGCCGCCTATGTGCAGACGCCGGTCGTGCTCGGCGTGCGGCCCGGGCTCGGCGCGTCCAGCGTGGCCGAGCTGGTGGCGCTGGCGAAGCAGCGCAACCTGACCTTCGCCTCCGCCGGCATCGGCACCACGGGCCATCTCTCCCAGGCGCTCTTCGACCTGCGCGGCGGCGTCAGCACCACCCATGTCCCCTATCGCGACGGCGGGCGGGCCGTGACGGACCTGATCTCCGGCCAGGTGGACGCGATGTTCTACCACCCGCTCGGCTTCCTCGCGCATATCCAGGCCGGCACGATCCGGCCGCTGGCGGTGACCGGGCGGGCGCGCAGCCCGGTGCTGCCGGAGGTGCCGGTCATGGCCCAGGCGGGGCTCRCGGACTTCTTCGTGGAGGGCTGGTGGGCGGTCTATGCGCCGGCCGCCACGCCGGCGCCGATCGTCGCGCGGCTGAACGCGCTGACCAATGCGGCGCTGGCCGATGCGGACACGCTCGGGGCGCTGCAGCGGCAGGGCGTGCAGCCCATGGGCGGCACGCCGGAGGCGCTGGCGGAGCTGACGCGGAACGAGGTGGCGGCCTGGCGCGAAGTCATTCGTGCGGCGGGGATCACCGCGGATTGAGGAGGGCTCAGCGC
>NZ_JBFUIP010000743.1:0-699 GCF_056401815.1 Aminobacter sp. P4_D5
GCTCGATGCTGAAGCCGGCCAAGGTGAGCGTGCTGACGCCCAGCATCAACGAGGGCAGCAGCATGTTCCGCCCCGTCCGTGCCACGAACTGGCCCGAGGCCAGCGCCCCCAGCCCGCCGGCCAGGCTCGTCGGCAGCATCAGCAGGCCCACGGTCGCGATGGGCACGCCGCGGACCACGCTGAAGTAGAGCGGCATGAAGGAGATCATCGAGACCATCACCCCCGCCACGCAGGCGGAGCAGAGGTTGGTCCGCCAGATCACGGGGTCGGTCGCCAGCCAGGAGGGCAGCAGCGGGTCGGCCGTCCGGCCCTCGACGCGGATCAGCAGCAGCAGCGCGCCCAGCGCCACGCCGGCGACGGGCAGGGCGATCAGCACGGCCTCCGCGTTCAGCCGCTGCACCTGGTCCAGCACCAGCACCAGCGCCGTCACGAAGACGGTGAAGATCAGCGTGCCCGGAGCGTCGAAGCGGAAGGATCCGGTCATGCCGTGGCGCGGCAGCCGCAGTGCCGCCAGCACGCCCAGGCCGACGAAGGGGAGGCCGGCGAGGAAGACCCATTGCCAGCCCCAGTGCTGGGTCAGCCAGCCGCCGGCGAGCGGGCCCATGGCGGAGGCGCTCATGAAGCAGGCCACAAGGTAGCCCTGGTAGCGGCCGCGCTCGCGCGGCGCCACGGACTCGCTGATGAGGGCGTTCGCGAGGG
>NZ_JBFUIP010000744.1:0-699 GCF_056401815.1 Aminobacter sp. P4_D5
CACCTTCTGGAACGTGGTCTGGCAGTCCTGCATCTTCGCCATCACGGCGGTGATCGTGAAGGCGCTGATCGGCTTCTGGCTGGCGCATATGCTGCACCACATCCCGGCGAAGGGTCAGCGCAAGTGGCGCGGCATGCTGCTGGTGCCCTGGGTCATCCCGCCGGCGCTGTCCACGCTCGGCTGGTGGTGGATGTACGACCCCTCCTACAGCTCCATCAACTTCCTGATCTCGCTGGTCGGTGCGCCGCCGGTGCCCTGGCTGGGCGAGCCGCTCTGGGCGCGGGCCGCGATCATAATCGTGAACGTCTGGGTGGGCGCGCCCTTCTTCATGATCATGTACCTCGCCGCCATCAAATCCGTKCCGGAGCAGCTCTACGAGGCGGCCGCGATCGACGGCGCGAACGGCTTCCAGCGCCTGCGCTACGTGACCCTGCCGATGATGGCGAACATCATCTCGATCACGGTGCTGTTCAGCCTGATCGTGACCTTCGCGAATTACGACATCGTCCGCGTGCTCACGAATGGCGGGCCACGCGACCTCACCCACGTCTTCGCGAGCTACGCCTTCCAGGTCGGCATTCTCAGCGGGAACATTCCGCGCGGCGCCGCCGTCTCCCTTTTCATGCTGCCGATCCTCGCGGTCTGCGCCTTCTTCGTGTTGCGCGGCGTGACCCGTCGGAACAAGGAGCAGATGTGATG
>NZ_JBFUIP010000745.1:0-697 GCF_056401815.1 Aminobacter sp. P4_D5
GCCATGGGCCGGTGCACGCGCCCATGGAAATCCACGGCGATGCCGAAATGGGGCCCGAGCGCGTCACGGATCGCCTGCACGCGGGCCAGCGCTGCGTCGATCTTGTCGTGGGTGTCGATGAACTGCAGCTCCTCGGTGCCGTTCATCTTCACGGCCGTGAAGCCGCGATCCGCGCAGTCCTGCGCCATGCGCGCCGTGTCGTCCGGACGGTCGCCGCCGATCCAGGAATAAACGCGGATCTTGTCGCGCAGCTGGCCGCCSAGCAGCKCGTGCACGGGCACGCCGAGCGCCTTGCCCTTGATGTCCCACAGCGCCTGGTCGATGCCGGCCAGCGCGCTCATGTGGACGGCGCCGCCGCGGTAGAAGCCGGCGCGGTACATCAGCGTCCAATGGTCCTCGATGAGCCCGGGATCCTTGCCGATGAGATAGTCCGACAGCTCGTCCACCGCCGCCGCGACGGTATGCGCGCGGCCCTCCACGACGGGCTCGCCCCAGCCGGTGATGCCTTCGTCGGTCTCCACCTTCACGAAGCACCAGCGCGGCGGGACGATGAAGGTGGTGAGTTTCGTGATCTTCAGGTTTCGATCCTCGCCAGCCGCACCGCGGTCTGCCCGGGCTGCGCGATCAGCATGGGCATCACCAGCAGGCAGTCCGCATGCGGCGTGCGGACCTCCTCCTCGCCGTCCATCGCGATGAG
>NZ_JBFUIP010000746.1:0-697 GCF_056401815.1 Aminobacter sp. P4_D5
GGCATCAACCGCGAGGACATCCTCCGCCCGCTGCCGCCGCCGGTGAAGGAAGTGGCCGCGCCCATCGAGCATGACGACCACGGGCATGGTTCTCATGGGGGAGGGCACCACTGATGCTGACCATCGGCCTCGCGCACTACCTCACGGTGAGCGCCATCCTCTTCGTGCTTGGAATCTTCGGCATCTTCCTGAACCGGAAGAACGTCATCGTCATCCTGATGTCGATCGAGCTCATTCTGCTCAGCGTGAACCTGAACCTGGTGGCCTTTTCGTCCCGGCTCGATGACCTCGCCGGGCAGGTCTTCGCGATGTTCATCCTGACGGTGGCCGCCGCGGAGGCCGCCATTGGCCTCGCCATCGTCGTCATCTACTTCCGGAACCACGGCAGCATCGAGGTCGAGGATATCTCGGCGTTGAAAGGTTAAACCGATGTTCGTCGGCGCAGTCTTCTTTCCGCTGCTGGGCTCCTGCATCAGCGGTTTCCTGAACCRCTGGATCGGCGTGAAGGCCTCCATGTGGTCCTCCGTGACCTGCATGGTGCTGGCCGCCATCTGCGGCTCGCTGGCCTTCTGGCAGGTGGCGATGGGCGCACAGCCCACCACCGTCGAGATTGTCACCTGGATGGATGTGGGTGAGCTCGAATTCGCCTGGGCGCTCCGCTACGACACGCTGAGCGCCATCATGGTCGGCATGGTGA
>NZ_JBFUIP010000747.1:0-697 GCF_056401815.1 Aminobacter sp. P4_D5
CACCGCACCGCGCCGGCGCAACCCGCAGCGGCTGGCTGCCGTCATCAGGGTGCTGCAGCCCCTGACGGCGGGCCCTGCCGCCCTGGTCTGGACGCAGCAGAATGCGGAACGCAGCGGCTCCGCCATCGTGGCGCGGCTGGAGGTGGGCGCCGAGGATTCGGCGCGGTTGCGCGCATTGCTGACGCCCTGCCTCGGTCGGTGAAGCAGAATCCTGTCCTCCGGTCCGGCGTCTGAACTATATCTAGAGGCAATCGAACCGGGCGGAGACGCACTGCATGGAATACGTCCTTCTGGCGATCGTCGTCGTCGCGATCATCGCCATCTTCCAGGGCGTGCGGACCGTTCCGCAGGGGAACATCTGGACCGTCGAGCGCTTCGGCCGCTTCACCCGCACGCTGGATCCCGGCCTCAATCTGATCATCCCGCTCATCGACCGCGTCGGTCACCGCCTCAGCATCCAGGAGACGGTGCTCGACATCCCCGAGCAGGCGGTCATCACCAAGGACAATGCAGCCGTGCTGGTGGATGGCATCGTCTACTACCGCGTCATGGACGTGGTGAAGGCGGCCTACCAGGTGGCGCAGCTGGGCAAGGCGCTGGAAGCGCTGGCCATGACCAACCTGCGCAGCGTCATCGGCTCCATGACCTTCGACGAGACGTTGAGCAAGCGGGAGGAGATCTCGCACCAGCTCATGGC
>NZ_JBFUIP010000748.1:0-696 GCF_056401815.1 Aminobacter sp. P4_D5
GCTCGGCATCTCCTCGCGCAACGCCATCCAGATGGAGGTGGACCGCTTCAACTCCGAAGGCGGGCTCGAGGGGCGCCCCATCGAGATGGTCATCCGCGACAGCCGCGGCACGCCGGCCGAGGCCGCGCGCCTCGCCCGCGAGATGGTCAGCAGCGATGGCTGCGAGTTCCTCATCGACGGGGAGCCTTCCTCCGGTGGCTTCGCCGTGCACGAGGTGGTGCGCGAGACCGGCACCGTCACGCTGCACATCAACTCCGAGACCTCGTCGCTCACGGCCGATCCGCGCCAGCGCTTCTGGAACGCCTTCCGGGTCGCCCGCATGGGCATCCATGATTCGATCGCCGGCGGCGCCTATGCGGCCAATATCGCCAAGGCGCGCAACCTGCGGCGCTGGATGACCGTCTCGCCCGACTACGCCTATGGCCGCGACACCACGGCGGAGTTCGTCGAGTACCTGAAGCATTTCTATCCGGAGATGCAGGTCACCGGCGACACCTGGCCGCGCCTCTTCCAGCCCGACTATACCGAGAACATCACGCGCCTCTCGCAGGGCCGCCCGCAGGCGATCTACTCCTGCCTCTGGGCCGGCGACCTCGTGACCTTCACCGTGCAGGCCTCGATCTTCGGGCTGTTCAACGCCTCGACGGTCTTCGCCGTGAACATGGCCGACTACACCACGCTGCAGCAGATCCGGAA
>NZ_JBFUIP010000749.1:0-696 GCF_056401815.1 Aminobacter sp. P4_D5
CTACACGACATGCCGTGCGATGCTCGACCGGCGCAGCGCTATCGTCGCGTCGCGGGCGCCGGGGTCGGGCAATCCGGCGGGACTGCCCATCTATCACCGGCCCCCCGACCTGCCGTCGCCGCGGGAGCAGGGCTGCATGGAGGTGCCGATCAACGGGCAGTACTACACGAACTGCCCGTGAGCCTGGCTGGTCGCGGGCTTCAGACCTACGGCGCCTTCGCGCCTCCGGTCATCCCGCTCCGGCGATCCGGTACAGCGCCTTCGCGTTGTCGTGGAACAGCGCGCGGATCTGATCGCGCGGCAGGTCCGCGACGGCGCGCTTGAAGCCCGTGTAGATCGTGTCGAAGCTCGCGACGAGGCTATCCACCGGGAAGTTGCTGGCGAAGAGGCAGCGCTGCCAGCCGAGGATGGCGATGGCCTCGCGCACGATCAGGCCGTTCTGCGCCTCGGGCCAGGTGCCCGGCGGCAGGCCGATCCCGGAGAGCTTCAGCCGTACATCCGGATAGGGCCCCAGCAGCGCCAGCGCCTTGCGCCAACCGGCCAGCCCCTCGGGCGAGCGGTCGGCCGGCAGGCCGGTGTGGTTGAGCACGAAGGGGATGCCGGGATGGTCGCGGGCCACCTCCGCCATGGCCGTCAGGTCCCACCAGGGTACCTGCACCTCGCAGACGAAGCCCTTGTTTCCGAGTTCCAGGAAGC
>NZ_JBFUIP010000750.1:0-696 GCF_056401815.1 Aminobacter sp. P4_D5
AGGTGAAGGACAGCCGTCCCTCCGAGGATGGCTCCTCCATCCGGCGCCGGCGCTTCTGCCCGGCCTGCGGCAACCGCTTCACCACCTTCGAGCGTGTGCAGCTCCGCGAGCTCACGGTCCTCAAGACCGATGGCCGCCGCGTCCCCTTCGACCGCGACAAGCTCAGCAAGTCGATCCGCATCGCCTGCCGCAAGCGGCCGATCGACGAGGACCGGATCGAGCGCCTGCTCAACGGCATCCAGCGCCGCCTCGAGATGGAGGCCGAGGTCGAGATCTCCTCGCGYCGCATCGGCGAGATGGTGATGGAGACGCTGAAGGGCGTGGACCAGGTGGCCTATGTCCGCTTCGCCTCGGTCTATCAGAACTTCTCCGAAGCCAAGGATTTCCAAGCGTTCCTTGGCGGTCTGGACACTCCGTGAAGCGGGGGCCCTGATGTCCGACGAGGCCCATATGCGGGCCGCGCTCCAGGTCGCGGCGCGGGGCCTCGGCAACACCTGGCCCAACCCTTCGGTGGGCTGCGTGCTGGTGAAGGACGGTGTGGTGATCGCCCGCGGCTGGACCCAGCCGGGCGGCCGCCCCCATGCCGAGGTCGAGGCGCTGACCCGGGCCGGTGAGGCCGCGCAAGGCGCCACCGCCTATGTGACCTTGGAGCCCTGCTCCCACCACGGCCGCACGCCACCCTGCTGCGATGCGCTG
>NZ_JBFUIP010000751.1:0-696 GCF_056401815.1 Aminobacter sp. P4_D5
CTGCTGGGTTCCGGCGCTGGGCCCGACCCGCGCCGGCGCCCAGACCGCGCCGACGATCAAGATCGGCGTCCTCAACGACCAGTCCAGCACTTATCGGGACAATGGCGGCCTGGGCTCGGTCACCTGCGTCAAGCTGGCCGTCGCCGAGATGGCGGGGCCGCTCGGCCTGAACGTCGAGGTCGTCTCCGCCGACCACCAGAACAAGCCGGACGTCGCCGTGGGCATCGCCCGCCAGTGGATCGACCAGGGCGTGGACGCCATCTGCGACCTGCAGAATTCCGCGATCGCGCTCGCCATCAACACTCTCATGCGCGAGCGCGACAAGGTGGTCCTCGCCTTCAACGTCGGCACCGCCGCGCTGACCGGCGCGTCCTGCACCCCGAACGTCGTGCAATGGGCCTATGATTCGAACATGCTGGCGCGCGTCGCCGGCACTCAGATCGTGCGGAACGGCGGCGACACCTGGTTCTTCATCCGCGCCGACTACAGCTTCGGCCTCGCCTTGCAGGAGGATGCGACCACTTTCATCAATCGCGCCGGCGGCCGGGTTCTCGGCAGCGTCGCGCTGCCCTTCCCGAGCACGGCTTTCGCCTCCGCCCTCCTCCCGGCGCAGTCCTCGCGGGCCAAGGTGATCGGCCTCGCCAATGGCGGCGACGATCTGGTGAACGCCGTGAAGCAGGCCGGCGAGTTCGGCAT
>NZ_JBFUIP010000752.1:0-696 GCF_056401815.1 Aminobacter sp. P4_D5
GTTGAGGGGGCTGCAGCCATGATGGACGGCCTCATCCAGGGCTTCGGTGTCCTGCTGACATTCCAGAACCTGAGCCTGTGCCTGATCGGCGCCGTGCTCGGCACGCTGGTGGGCGTGCTGCCGGGCCTCGGCCCGGCCACGACCATCGCGCTGCTGCTGCCGATCASSCTSAAGCTSGATCCGACGGGCGCGATCATCCTGCTCGCSGGCATCTACTAYGGCGTGGCCTATGGCGGCACGMTSACCTCSGTGCTGATGCGMATYCCGGGCGAGGCYTCCTCGGTCGTCACCTGCATCGACGGCTACGMCATGGCCAAGAAGGGCCGGGCSGGCGCGGCGCTGGGCATCGCCGCCATCGGCAGCTTCATCGCCGGCACCTTCGGCATCATCGGCGTGATGGTGCTCTCCCCGCCGCTGGCCGAGGTCGTCATCGCCTTCGGCCCCTGGGAATACGCGGCGCTGATGTTCGCGGGCCTCTCGCTGATCGCCTTCTTCGCGGCCTCGGGCGTCGCCAAGGCGGCGCTGATGGCGCTGATCGGGCTGTTCCTCGGCTCCGTCGGGCTGGACCCGATCTCGGGGCCGCCGCGCTTCACCGTCGGCGTGCCGGCGCTGGTGGACGGGGTGAACATCGCGCCCCTCGCGCTCGGTCTCTGCGGCCTGTCGGAGCTGCTCTTCCTGGCGCTGAGCGGCGACCAG
>NZ_JBFUIP010000753.1:0-696 GCF_056401815.1 Aminobacter sp. P4_D5
GGGCGGCGTCATCCTCGGCAAGACCAACGTGCCGGAATTCGGCCTGGGGGCGAACAGCCGCAACCTCGTCTGGGGCGCGACCGGCAATGCCTTCGACCCCGAGTTCAATGCGGCCGGCTCGTCGGGCGGCTCGGCCGTCGCGCTGGCGACCAACATGGTGCCGCTGGCCTCGGGCTCGGACACCGGCGGTTCGCTGCGCAACCCCGCGGCCTTCAACGGCGTGATCGGCTTCCGGCCTTCCTCGGGACTCGTGCCGAGCTCACGCCGCCCGCATGGCTGGTCGCCGCTGCCCATGCTGGGGCCGATGGCGCGCAACGTCCCGGATCTCGCTTTGATGATGTCGGCCATGGCGAGCGACGACGCGGTCGACCCGCTCGCCTACAGCTTCTCCGGGAAGAAGATGCGCGAGGTGCCGGAGCTCTATCACCCGGTCGCGCCGGCGGACCTTGCCTCGCTGAAGCTCGCCTATACCGAGGATTTCGGGCAGGCACCGACCGAGAGCATCGTCCGCCGCGCCTTCCAGAAGGTGGTGGCCGCGATCGCGCCGATGTTCACCCGCGCGGCGGACGCCCATCCCGATGTATCAGGCGGCGACGAGGCCTTCGAGGTGCTGCGCTCCACCGGCATCCTGAGCGGCAATGCCGAGCGCGTGCGGACCCGGCCCGGTGATTGCGGCCCGAACATGCACGCCAATGT
>NZ_JBFUIP010000754.1:0-696 GCF_056401815.1 Aminobacter sp. P4_D5
GGTGAGGTTGGAGCGCATCGCCCAGATCGCGTTCTGCAGGTAGAGCGGGATGATCGGGACATCCTCCAGCACCACCCGCGTCGCGCGCCGCAGCAGGCCCTCGCGCTTCGCGTCGTCCAGCTCGACCTCTGCCTCGCCGAGCAGCCGGTCCATCTCCGGGTTGGAATACTGGATGCGGTTGGATGAGCCATGCCCGCGCTCGCGGTTCACCGTGCGCAGCACCGAGTTCAGGAGGACGGAAACCTCGCCCGTGGAATTGCCCCAGCTCAGCAGGTTCGCCGGCGCCTCGCGTCGCGACGCGCGGCCTATGAAGCTGGCATAGGGCTGCGCCTCGATGGTCGTGCGGATGCCGATGCGCGTCCACATCTGGCCGATCGCCTGCACCACCCGCGCATCGTTCATGTAGCGGTCGTTGGAGCCCGCGAGCGTGAGGGCGAAGCACTGCGGGTATCCGGCCTCGGCCAGCAGGCGCCGCGCCGCTTCGGTGTCGGCAGTCGTGATCGGCAGATCGGGCACGTAGCTGAAGCTGTCGGGCGGCATGAACTGCGCGGTGGCGAGCGCGGAATTCTCCATGACCCGCTCCTGGATCATCCGCCGGTCGATGGCGAGCGCCAGGGCCCGCCGCACGCGGAGGTCGGCGAGCGGATTGCGCTCCAGCGGCGCGCCCGTGCTGGAGGCCAGCGCCGGCACCGGCGG
>NZ_JBFUIP010000755.1:0-695 GCF_056401815.1 Aminobacter sp. P4_D5
AGTGACAGCGAGTTCGACAACTTCGGCGACGTTAGCCTCGACACCAACACACTCACGGTCGGTGTCGCCTACAAGTTCTAATGCCACAGGGTTCGCCTTCAATAGCGGGAACTTGATTTGGGCGCACGACGTTTGATCGAGCGGAGCCCAATGGGCGCAGTCCTCAGCTACGCCCGGAGATTACCTTCCCGCGAGGGTGATCTCCGCACTCCGTGAGCGTGTTTTTCCATCCGACACGCTCTAGCATGGGCCTGTCGGCGTCGCGCCGGCAGGCCTTTAAGTTCCCTGGCAACTGCGGCAACCTATCAGCGCATAGTGATGATGATGCAACCAGAGTTGTGCCGGAACGGCCTGTCGAACACGTTGACGGAGCTGAGCGCAGAAACGGCCTGCCATGCAAGGTTGGGTTTGTGCGGTATTAAACCGAATGTTGCCAGGTTACTTCATGTTTTCCCGCGCCAAGTAGCCTTTGTCCCGGAGCCAAGCGGCCAAGATTATTTCTGCCATGGCTGAAGTGGACCGGTGGTCATCCTTGGCTGCTTTTTCGAGTGCTTTCTTCAAGGACGGACGCACTCTAAAGCCAAGTGGGACGTTTTTGTACTCGGGTGCTTGTGACAAAATCGGGCTCTCTCGAATATCGGTGCGCAGCTAAAGCGGCCTGTCGAATCTGTGGCAGGTCACCACAAGGCATAAGT
>NZ_JBFUIP010000756.1:0-695 GCF_056401815.1 Aminobacter sp. P4_D5
GATCCGGCTCGTGCATGACGTGGACCGGGATGACCGGCGAGACCTCGACGCGCAGCCCCAGCTTCCGCACCGCCGCGCCCAGCGCGTGGTCGTCGGCCAGCAGCGGCAGCAGGGGCTCGAAGCCGCCGATCCGCTCCAGCGTGTCCCGCCGCAGCGCCATGGTCGCGCCGTAGCAGCCCTGTGCCTTTCCCAGGCTCTCACCGAGCGCCGCGTTGGGCAGGAAGTGCCAGTCGATCCCAAGCGCCGCCAATCGCGACCACGCCCCGCCATCGGCGGCCTCGCCGCGATAGAGGCAGGTGACGAGACCCGTGGCGGGGTCGGCCAGCGGCGCGGTCACCGCCGTCAGCCAGTCGGGCGGGCAGAGCATGTCGGCATCGGCGACGACCAGCGCCGGATAGCGTGCCCCGGCCGCCAGGTGGACGAGCTGGGAGACCTTGCGGTTGGCGCCCAGCACCGCGCCGCCCGCGAGGAAGCGCGCCGGTGTGGGGCTCGCGCCCATCGCCGTGTCCGCGACCGGCCGCGCCGCGTCGGCGGGGTCCGAGGTGCCGAAGAGCACCTCCCACGGGGCCGCATGCCTCTGGCCCAGCGTCGCCGCGAGGTTGCGCGCCAGCCCCGGCTCATCCCCGTGCAGCGGCTTCAGCACGCTGGCAGCCACCGCGGGCCCATCCGGCGCGGGCATCGCGGCCAGCCGGCGC
>NZ_JBFUIP010000757.1:0-694 GCF_056401815.1 Aminobacter sp. P4_D5
CGGCTCCCGCGCGGTGCGCGGCGGCTCGAGAGCGGCGAGCGTATCGTGACCTTCGGCTCGGTCGCGGTCGAGATCACCGAGATCCCGAACACCGCCCTCGGGATCTTCGGCGGCAATGCCGCGCGGGTGCAGATGGTGAAGCTGCACTCCTTGATCGTGGCAGAGGACGGCGCTGCTGCGCGCATCGCCATCCTGCTCGCCGGCTCTCCCGAGGATCAGGTGCTG
The DNA here is from genome assembly GCF_056401815.1 of Aminobacter sp. P4_D5. NCBI lineage: Bacteria > Pseudomonadati > Pseudomonadota > Alphaproteobacteria > Hyphomicrobiales > Phyllobacteriaceae > Aminobacter > Aminobacter sp. P4_D5. The sequence continues at coordinate 226 of NZ_JBFUIP010000757.1, forward strand.
CGCGATCTCGTGGCGCTGCGACAGCTGCTGCGCTCCGGCGGGCGCACCCTTGGCGACGGTAGCCGTGGCGCCTTAGTGGCGGCCCTGTCGGGGCTCCGCGCCAGGGTGAAGATCCGCTCCCTGGGCGAGGCTGGATTTGCCGTTATCGATGAGGTCATCGGGCATGCCTGGTGATATCCCAGATGCGGCCGAACACCGCGGGCCGATGGGCTTCACGCTGCTCGGGGCGGTGGCGTCATACCCCGGCGGCCGACGGCCCTTCCTGGCGAAGCGCCGGTCGCCCGCCGGCGAGCAGAGCTACGACAACTGCACCCTCTTCCGGCACAGCATGATGCGCTGGCCCCCCGACATCGAGGGCATCGCCGCGTTCCTGCGCCGGCTCCAGGGCATGCCGCACGTCGCCCCGGTGCGCGGCGCCATGACCTCCAACATCAAGGACGGCGAGGTCGCGCGCTGCCTGCTGCACGCC
>NZ_JBFUIP010000758.1:0-694 GCF_056401815.1 Aminobacter sp. P4_D5
CCCCCGCGATGGCGGCGACCGAGGCGCTGATGGCGAAGGCCGCGAGGCGGGCATAGCCACGCGAGAAGCCGAAGGCCTCGGCGGCCCGCGGATGGTCCCGTGCGGTCAGYAGCACCAGCCCCTGCCGCGAGCGGCGGAAGCGCGCCAGCAGCACGACCACCAGACCGAGCGCCAGCAAGGGGAGGTAGTAGCGCTGCAGGTCGATGGACAGGCCGGGAAGGACGGGGCGGGAGACATAGAGCCCCTCGTAGCCGCCCGCGATGGGGCCGAGTTGCAGGATCATCTCCGGCACCGACAGGGCAAGCGCCATGGTGGCGATGGCCAGGTAGATGCCGGAGAGCGCCCGCGACGGCCAGGCGAAGCCGAGGCCAAGCAGGGCGCCCGCCACCGCCGCCACCGGCAGGCTGACGAGGACCGACACGCCGAGCTCGCGCTCCATCACCGCCGTACAATAGGCGCCAAGGGCGAGGAAGAAGCTGTGGCCGATGGAGACCTCGCCGCCGAAGCGCAGGAGGAAGCCGACCGACAGCACGGCGACCGCATTGGCCATGCAGACGCCGACGCTGTAGGTCCAGAATCCGCCGAGAAGGCCGGGCAGGATCGCCAGGGCGGAGAACAGCGCCAGCGCCGGCCAGTGCTGCAGCCGCAGGCCCGGCGTCCGGACAGCGTCCGGCGCGATCGCGACGACCTCAGG
>NZ_JBFUIP010000759.1:0-693 GCF_056401815.1 Aminobacter sp. P4_D5
GTCGCCACCATCGGCTTCACGAAAACGACGGCGGAACATTTCTTCGCGCGGCTGCGGAAGGCTGGGGTGAAGCGGGTGATCGACGTGCGGCTGCACAACACCTCGCAGCTCGCGGGCTTCGCGAAGGCGGACGACCTCGCCTGGTTCCTCAAGACGATCAACGGCATGGACTACGTGCCGGAACCCAGCCTCGCGCCAACGGAGGAGCTGATGAAGTTCTTCAAGACGGACAAGGGCGACTGGGAGCACTTCGCACGCGACWACTCCGCGCTGATGAAGGAGCGGAAGGTCGAAAAGGCGCTGAAGCCGTCCTTCTTCGACGGCGCCTGCCTGCTCTGCTCGGAGGCCACGGCGCATCGCTGCCACCGGCGGCTGGTGGTGGAGTATCTGAACCGGGAATGGGACGGCGCGCTGACTGTCGAGCACCTGTAGTCAGGCCGCCTCGCCGGCCGCCCAGCCGCTCGCCCAGGCCCACTGGAAGTTGTAGCCGCCGAGCCAGCCCGTGACATCGACCGCCTCGCCGATCACGAAGAGGCCGGGCACCTCCTTCGCCATCAGGTTCTGCTGCGAGAGCGAATCCGTATCCACCCCGCCCAGCGTCACCTCGGCCTTGGCGTAGCCCTCGGTGGTGGAGGGCGTCAGCGTCCAGGCCTTGAGCAGCGCGGCCAGCGCGATCAGGGCGCGGTCCTGCAG
>NZ_JBFUIP010000760.1:0-693 GCF_056401815.1 Aminobacter sp. P4_D5
GCCATTCCGCATCGGAGAGGGGGTTGTGGGGGATGCGGAGGGGGAGGCCATTGGTTCAGAATAGGAAAAAAATCAAGAACAAATCAAGAAAATTCAGCCAATGACGGCGGCGCCCCGCCCCCGGACGTGCGGCCTTAAGACTTGGAGTTTATCCCCTTGAAGCAGCAAGGCAGAAACGACCCCCTCCTGAGAGGATCGGGGCCGTTTCTATCAGGCGGCTTGATCCCGCTCATTCGTGAAAAGAGACGCATCCGTATCCGGCAGGGGGCGACCCACTAGCCAGTAGCCCTGGCCCTCGATGTTCTGAAAGCGGCCTTGGTTCCGCCAGAGGATCGTGCCGATGTATCGCGGCTTGTCAGAACTATTGATTGCCATGCCATGCCGCTCGATCCACTCTACCAGCTGACCGCGTTGCATCGGGTGCCCGGCCTCCAGAATGGCCTTCTCCGCCATCTCGACTATGTCCTTCGTTGCCGCCGCAGGCTGCTTCTTTGCCCGAACGGGGGTGAGTGGAGCAGGCTCTTGAGCGGCGTCGGGGGGGATGTTCTCAGGGGCGGCTACCCAACCCGACCCAGCCGCGATCAGAGCATTATACATCTCAATGAACTGCTCGACCTTGGCTAGCTCGACTCGGAGCGCATCACGCCGGGCTAGGGCTCGCTGGATCACATTTTTTTCGGACATGGGATTCAG
>NZ_JBFUIP010000761.1:0-692 GCF_056401815.1 Aminobacter sp. P4_D5
CCCAGATGCCGCCCGTCAAAACAACCTGACTCAAGGTGCCTCCGCCATCAGTTCCGGTTCGAAATGCGGAATCGCGGCCAGCAACTCGCGCGTGTAGTCGGCCCTGGGCGCGTCGAAGAGGGCGGCACTGCGGCCCTCCTCCACGACGCGTCCCTGCTGCAGGACGATGGTTCGCTCGCACATCATGCGGACGACGTTAAGGTCATGGCTGACGAAGAGGAAGGCCAGCCCCTCCTCGCGGCGGAGGTCGTCCAGCAGCTTCAGGATCACGGCCTGGACGGAGACGTCGAGCGCSGCSGTCGGCTCGTCCAGCACCAGCAGGCGCGGCCGCGTGGCGATGGCGCGCGCGATGCCGACCCGTGCCTTCTGGCCGCCGGAGAGCTGATGCGGGAAGCGGTCGAGCAGCCCGAGCGGCAGGCCCGAGCGCTCCGCGCATTCGATGACGCGGGCGCGCAGCGCCGGGCCGTCCAGCTTCGCCAGCCGGTGCAGCGGGTGGGCGATGCTGTCGAAGGCGGAGAAGCGGGGGTTGAGGCTGTCGGTCGGGTCCTGGAAGACGATCTGGATGTCGCGGCGCTGCGGGGCCTTGTGAAAGTCGCGCGCGGCGATGCCGCCGATGGATTCGCCTTCGAAGATGATCTCGCCGGCAGTCTTGTCGATGAGCCGGCAGATGAGGCGCGAGATGGTGCTCTTGC
>NZ_JBFUIP010000762.1:0-692 GCF_056401815.1 Aminobacter sp. P4_D5
GCTGCACTACCTGAAGGCGGCGGCCGCGATGGGGCCGGCGCAGGCCAAGGCCTCGGGCCGCACGGCCATCGAGCGCATGAAGGCCATGCCCACGGATGACGACTGCCTCGGCGCCRGCCGCGTGCGCGAGGACGGCCGCAAGATCCACGCGGTCTATCTCTTCGAGGTGAAGACGCCGGCCGAGGTGCGCACCGGCTGGGATCTCTACAAGCTGGCCGGCACCATCGAGCCCGAGCAGGCGATGCGCCCGCTCAGCCAGGGCGGTTGTCCGCTGGTGCGTACATAACCTTTGCTGCAGCGCATGGCTGATGGGTTCTGCCGGATGCAACCTGGGGTTTAGTCTCTCCGGAAAACCGGGAGAGAAAGCACCATGGAATTCGGCTTCTTCACCATGCCGTCCCATCCGCCCGAGCGCTCGCTGCGCGACGGGCATGAATGGGACCTCCAGGTCATGCGGTGGCTCGACGGAATGGGCTACAAGGAGGCCTGGGTCGGCGAGCATCACACTGCACCCTGGGAGCCGCATCCCGCGCCCGACCTGCTGATCGCTCAGGCCTTCCGCGAAACGAAGAACATCCGCCTCGGTCCAGGCGGCTTCCTGCTGCCCTACCATCACCCGGTGGAGCTCGCGAACCGCGTGGCCATGCTCGACCACATCTCCGGCGGGCGGCTGAATTTCGGCGTCGCCGCCT
>NZ_JBFUIP010000763.1:0-691 GCF_056401815.1 Aminobacter sp. P4_D5
GACTACGATCGCGCGCTGGATGCCATGGCCGACGGCGTGCTCACCATCGGCCCCAACGCCGGCATCGTGACGCTGAATCCCGCGGCCGCGCGCATGCTCGACCTGGACCGCGAGGCGGCGATCGGCGAGAGCCTCGCGATCCTGATGCACGACCGCGAGGGCACGGACGAGTTCATCGATTCCGTGCTCGCACCGCTGCACGGCGAGAGCGGCGAGCGGCACACCATCTCCTTCCCCGGCAACCGGCGGCTGTCCATCGAGGCGACGCTCTGGCGCGCGCAGCAGGGGCCGAACGCGGGCAAGCCGGCGATAACAGCCGTTTTCTCCGACGTGACGGAGACCGAGCGCCTCCAGGCCGAGATCGCCGAGCAATACGTGAAGCTGCAGGACGCCTTCCTGAAGCTCGAGGAATCCGCGGTGCGCACGGCGCGCACCAGCCGGCGCATCGCGCTGATGCGTTCCGGCGCGATCGGCCTCGCCTTCCTCGCCGTCTTCGGGGTCGCGGCCTGGACCTGGCGTTCCGCCCTCACCGGATCGGACTTCTCCTCGCAGCAGCTGCCGGGCGGCGTCCTTACCCTCACCGCCACGGCGCAGCCGGTCAGCGCGCGCATCGCCGTCGTGGGCGTGCTGGAGCCGGGCGCCAATGTCAGCGTGATCGCGCCCTTCGACGGTACGGTGCGCGAGCGACTGT
>NZ_JBFUIP010000764.1:0-691 GCF_056401815.1 Aminobacter sp. P4_D5
GGAATACCGGCCGCATCCGGATGTGATAACCGTTCGCCGACAGCACCGCGAAGCCCGGTAGGTTTTGCGAGGCCATGGTCACCAGGAAGAGCGGCAGCGCGATCCCGACCATCGCGCCCCAATGGAAGCTCGGCGTAACCCAGGCGAGCTCCGGCGCCTGCCAAGCGCCGCCACCAGGCAATCCAGGCCCCAGGACCAGCACCGTCACGGCGACCACCACGGCCGTAGGCACCGCCCAGAGCCTCTGGACCCGCAGCATCAGCGCCCAGGCGAGCACCACCGGCAGCGCGAGCCAGGGCAGGGCGCCCACCGCGCGCACCGGCGCGAGGCAGAGGTCCAGCAGAACGCCGGCCAGCATCGCTGCTGCGATGGCGGGTGGGATGCGCTCCACCGCCCGCGCGAAGGGCCGCCACAGCCCTGCCAGGATCAGCAGCAGCGACGCCGCCAGGAAGGCGCCGACCGCCGCGGGAAAGCCGCCGTCCGGCGCGCCGCTGGTCGCCAGCAGCGCGGCGCCGGGCGTGGACCAGGCGATGGAGATCGGCATGCGCCAGACGATCGAGAATCCGGCGCCCAGCAGGCCCATCAGAAGGCAGAGCATCACGAGCCCCGATGCCGCCTGCTCCGGCGTCGCGCCCATGGCGGAAAAGCCCTGCAGCACCACCGCGAAGGAAGAGGCGAAGCCGACGAAGGA
>NZ_JBFUIP010000765.1:0-690 GCF_056401815.1 Aminobacter sp. P4_D5
CTCAGAGGATGCAGAAACCTCCTCCCAGTCCGGCGCCGGAAACGCCGGGCCGAATGCTCCTGAAGGAGCCAGTCCGATGCGCAAGCTTCTCCCCGTCCTCGCCCTCTCCGGCCTGCTCGGCTTCACCGCCTGCACCGACCCCTACGGCCGCGTCGACCCGCTCGCGACCGGGCTGCTCGGCGTCGGCGTGCTCGCCGCGACCGGCCTCGCGATCGCCGCGTCCAACAGCGGATCGCACTACCACGGACGGGGCTATGGCTATGGTGGCCCGCGCTACGCCTATGCCCGCCCGTCCTACGGCTACGGCCGCCGGGGCTGGTAGCCCTTCCACCGATGGACCGAACAGGAGCCCGGACGCGCAGGCGTCCGGGCTTTTCCTTGTGCAACTGCGCGCCTTTATTCCGCCGCAGCTCTGCCGCGCCCGGCACAATTCGGCCCGCACGCGCCTTGAAGAGACCCTAGGGCTGCCACGAGACGGGGTCAGATTCATCATCAGAGGATCAAGAAACCCCCTCCCGATGCGGATGCTGAAAGCCCCGCATCGCTGCTCCCGAAGGAGCCACACCATGCGCAAGCTTCTCTCCGTCCTCGCGCTCACCGGCCTGATCGGCACCGGCCTCGCGGGCCTTGCCGCCCCCGCCGACGCCCATGGCTATGGATACGGCTATGGTTACGCGCCGCCGCCGGCCT
>NZ_JBFUIP010000766.1:0-689 GCF_056401815.1 Aminobacter sp. P4_D5
GGATACATGCCTCCAACACGGGCAGCGTGCCCGCCTTTCGGGCGCTACCCCCCAGGAAATCCTTGCCAATCGGGGTCACGGGCCGATTGCGCCCATGGCATGCCGCGTGCAAAACAGATGCGGCCCGACGGGCGTCGGCGCGCCATCGGCGCACGGGGCCATCGGGGAAACGCCGCGGGCCGCCCATCCGCCTGCGCCAATACGTGACGGATGCGATGAAGAAGATCGAGGCCATCATCAAGCCCTTCAAGCTCGACGAGGTGAAGGACGCGCTGCACGAGATCGGCCTCCAGGGGCTGACCGTGCTCGAGGCCAAGGGCTTCGGCCGCCAGAAGGGCCATACGGAGCTCTATCGCGGCGCCGAATACGTCGTGGACTTCCTGCCGAAGGTGAAGATCGAGGTGATCTGCGCGGACGACATGCTGGAGCGTGCCGTGGAGGCCATCCAGGCTGCCGCCCGCACGGGCCGCATCGGCGACGGCAAGATCTTCGTCTCCGACATCTCCGAGGTCATCCGCATCCGCACCGGCGAGCGCGGCGAGGACGCGGTCTGAGTTTTGACGGGGGCTTCACGGCCCCTGACGGTTTCGTCCAGCGCCGGTCCTGGGGGCGTCCCTGACCGGCGGTGCGGCGGCTGTGCGGTTTTCCCGCACGGGACATCCCTAGGGACGCAGTGAACAGGATAGAGA
>NZ_JBFUIP010000767.1:0-689 GCF_056401815.1 Aminobacter sp. P4_D5
GCGCCAGCGTGCTGGACGGCATCCGCATGGAGACGGCCTTGCTGACGCCGCTGCGCGACGCCGCGGACCTCGTGCTCGATACCTCCAACCTGCCGCTGCCCGACCTGCGCCGGCTGATCGAAGCCCGCCTCCGGCCGGACGGCGCGCCCGGCCTTTCGCTCCATATCCAGTCCTTCGCCTTCCCAAAGGGCCTGCCGCGCGAGGCGGACCTGGTCTTCGACATGCGCTTCCTGGCCAATCCGCACTACGTGCCGGCGTTGAAGCCGTTGACCGGGCGGGACGCCGCGGTCGCCGATTACGTCGCGGCCGACCCCGACTTCCCGGACTTCTGGTCGCGCCTCACCGGCTTCATCGAGCCGCTGCTGCCGCGCTATGTCGCCGAGGGCAAGAAGTACCTCACCATTGCCGTGGGATGTACGGGCGGACGGCATCGCTCGGTCTTCGTGGCGGAAAATTTGGCAGCCCATCTCCGGCAGCAGGGCTGGCGTGTTGATCTGGCGCATCGAGAATTGGGCCAGACGCACGATATATCCGCCCCGGTGATTGCCGGAGCCCCTCAAATGGCCGGCCGATCCGAACCCCTGAATCTGACCCAGAAGGCGGCCCCCGGCCCTTCAATGCCCATGTCTGTGAACTGCGAATCATGATCGGCCTCGTGCTTGTCACCCATGGCCGGCTGGCGCTCGAGA
>NZ_JBFUIP010000768.1:0-689 GCF_056401815.1 Aminobacter sp. P4_D5
GTCCACCTTGCGCAGCTTCGCCCCGTCGACGGCGCAGAAGCGCTGCCAGCCGGCGCCGCCCATCACCGTGTCGCCCGGCGTGAAGTCCGCGTGGTTGGAGGCCTCCACCTCGCCCACCGTCATGCCTTCCATCACGCCGCCGATGTCCACCGGCTTGGAGTAGCTTTTCGCGTCGCTCATGCGTCCCCGCATATAGGGGTCGAGGCTGAGGAAGTGCGCCCGCACCAACACCTGGCCTTCGCCCGGCACCGGCACCGGCGCCTCGACGACCTGGAAGTCCTCCGGCACCGGCTCGCCCACGGGGCGGCGGCGCAGCAGTACCTGGAGATTCGTCTCGATCATGGCTCGCAACCTTCCTCATGCAGCAGGGTACGCACCATCTGCTCCGTGACGCCGGAGTCCGTGAAGACGTCCCCGGGGGCACGCAGCAGCACGAAGCGCATGGCCCCGTCGCGCGCCTTCTTGTCGGCGCGCATCCGGGCCAGTAGCCGTTCGATGGAGAAGGAGCGCGGCAGCTCCGAGATACGGACCGGAAGCCCCACCTCGCGCAGATGCTCGCGCACCCGGCCCGGCATCTCCTGCGAGCAGAGGCCGAGGCGGGCCGAAAGCTCCGTGGCCAGGCCGAGCCCGATCGCCACCGCCTCGCCATGCAGGAGCTGGCCGCCGTAGCCGCACTCGGCCTCCAGCGC
>NZ_JBFUIP010000769.1:0-687 GCF_056401815.1 Aminobacter sp. P4_D5
GAGGCCGGCCCGGGCGGCTGGCCCGCCTCGGCCTCCTCGGCGATGCGCCGCCGCGTCAGCTGGAAGGCCTCGTCCTCCATGAGATAGGCGGCGATCTGGTCGCGCAGCACGGCGTCGGCGATACGGCCGTCCCGCTCGCCCACGCCCTCCTTCGCGATGCCGACAAGCGTGCGCTCGGTGCGCCCATGGTGCCGGTCGCTGAAGCCGCCGAGGTACTTGCGCTCGTGCTCCAGCAGACGCTTGGCGATGGTCCAGCCCTTGTTCATCTCGCCCAGCAGGTTGCCGGCGGGGACGCGGACATTCTCAAGGAAGGTCTCGCAGAACTGCGAGACGCCGCTGATGAGCCGGATCGGCTGCACCCGCACGCCGGGATAGGTCAGGTCCACCAGCAGGAAGCTGATGCCCTGGTGCTTGGGCGCCTCGAAGTCGGTGCGGACCAGGCAGAAGGCCCAGTCGGCGTAATGGGCGTAGGAGGTCCAGATCTTGTGGCCATTCACCAGAAAGTCGTCGCCGTCCCGCACCGCGCGCGTGCGCAGGCCGGCGAGGTCCGAGCCCGCCTCCGGCTCGCTGTAGCCCTGGCACCAGCGGATCTCGCCGCGCACGATGGGTGGCAGGTGCTGCTCGCGCTGCGCCTCGGTGCCGTATTCCAGCAGGGTCGGACCCAGCATGGTGAGGCCGAAGCTATTC
>NZ_JBFUIP010000770.1:0-687 GCF_056401815.1 Aminobacter sp. P4_D5
AGCCTAGACGCGGTCCGGCGGCCCGGTCACCCCGCCTCGGTGCGCCGGCGCAGCGCGCGGTCGGCGAGCAGCAGCAGCAGCGTGAAGACGATCAGCAGCACGGCGACGGCAGCCATCGCGGGGTCCAGGTTCTCGTTGATCCCGTCCCAGATGCGGCGCGGCAGGGTGAAGACCTCGCGGCTCGCGATGAAGAGCACCATCACCAGCTCGTCCCAGGAGTGGATGAAGGCGAAGATCGCGCCCGAGACGATGCCCGGCATGATGCGCGGCAGGATCACCCAGCGCAGCGTCTGCGGGAGCGAGGCGCCCATGCTGCGCGCCGCCTGCTCCAGCCGCGGATCGAAGCCGGACAGCGCCGTCGAGACGGTGATGACGACGTAGGGGATGCCGGTGACGCCATGCGCCAGCACCACGCCGAGGAAGCGGTCCAGCAGGCCGAGCGGGCCGAAATAGCGGTAGAGCCCGATCGCATAGACGATCGAGGGAATGATCAGCGGCAGCAGCATCAGCACGCGGATAAGGTCCGTCGAGCGGCGAGAGATGCGCCAGCAGCCGATGGCGCAGAGCGTGCCGGCCGTCACCGCCAGCACCGTGGCCGCGACCGCGATGGTGAAGGATTGCCAGATGGAGCCGAGCCATTCCTCGGAGGTCAGCACCGTCGCGAAATGGCGGAAGCTGATGGTCTCG
>NZ_JBFUIP010000771.1:0-686 GCF_056401815.1 Aminobacter sp. P4_D5
CGACGATGATGCCGCCGACGATCAGGGTGCGCGGAATCCTCACCCGGCGGACCCACTCACCCGGATGCGCGGATTGAGCACCGCGTAGAGGATATCGGCCACCAGGTTCGCCAGCGCGTAGATCGTGGTGATCACGATCATCCCGCCCATCATCAGCGGGATGTCCTGGTTGTCGATCGCGTAGATCAGCATGCGCCCCAGGCCGGGATAGGCGAAGACGCTCTCCACCACCACGATGCCGCCGATGAGGATGCCGATATCCACCGCCAGGATGGTGATCGCCGGCAGCAGCGCGTTGGGCAGCGCGTGGCGCCGCAGCACGATGCGCTCGGGCAGACCCTTGGCGCGGGCGGCGAGCACGTAGCGGCTCTCGATCGCCACCAGCATGGAGGAGCGCACGAGGCGCGAGATATGCGCGATCAGGCCCAGCACGAGGGTCGCCACCGGCAGGATCAGGTGCCGTGCCCAGCCGAGAATCCCGGCCTCGGAGATGGGCGAGTAGCCCGTCGCCGGCAGCCAGCCGAGCCAGACCGCGAAGAACAGGATTACCAGGATGCACCAGAAGAATTCCGGCACCGCGATGAAGAAATACTGCATCAGCGTCAGCCCGCGATCCGACCAGGTGCCGACATGCGTCGCCGAATGGATGCCGAGCGCGATGCCGATGATCGCCACCAGCACGATGC
>NZ_JBFUIP010000772.1:0-686 GCF_056401815.1 Aminobacter sp. P4_D5
GAGGTCGGTCGCCGGGAAATCCGGCCGGGCCACCAGCGTCATGCCGGTCTGCGAGACCACGCCGAGCGGCGCCAGCCCGCGCTGGATGTCGAAGGGCAGCCGGCGATACAGCGTCGCCGCGCTGGCCAGGCCGATATGGTGGATCAGGAGGTTGTAGCCRTCCGGCCGGGCCTGGGCGACGCGCGCCGCCGCGATGGTGCCCCCCGCGCCCGTGAGGTTCTCCGCCGCGACCGGCTGGCCGAGCTCCTTGGCCATGCCCTCCGCGAGGAGCCGGGCGATCATGTCCGTCGGGCCGCYGGCCGCGAAGGGGACGTAGAGCGTGATCGGGCGCGACGGAAAGGCGCCTTGCGCCAAAGCCGGCGAGGCGAGCAACAGAGGAAGTCCGAGCGTGGCGCGGCGAGCAATCATGGAGGTTTCCTTCGGCTTTTCAGCCGACCTCCAGGGTCAGCCTCAGTCGTTGGCGCTACGGATAGCCTCGACCACCGCGTTCGTCACGTCCTGGGTGTTCGCCTTGCCGCCGAGATCGGGCGTGACCACGCCATTGGCCGTCGCCACCTCGATGCCGCGCATCAGGCGGTCCGCCGCGGGCTTCTCGCCAAGGTGCTCCAGCATCATGCAGGCGGTCCAGAAGGTCGCGACCGGGTTGGCGATGCCCAGGCCCGTGATGTCGAAGGCCGAGCCATGGA
>NZ_JBFUIP010000773.1:0-685 GCF_056401815.1 Aminobacter sp. P4_D5
GCCCAGGAAGGCCAGGTCCAGCGCCGGAAGGGCCGTCACCAGTGGCACGATCGCCACGATCCCCACCCAGCCGAGCAGCAGGTAGGCTGCGATCGCCACGCGCTCCATCCGTCCGGGTGCGAAGAGCTTGAGGGTGGCGCCGACCAGCGCCCCCACCCAGACGAAACCCGCCACGCCCCACCCCCAGCCGCCGCCGATGCCCAGCAGCGAGACGGGCGAATAGGTCCCCGCGATCATCACGAAGATGGCCGCGTGGTCGAACCGGCGCAGGATGCGCTTGCCGCGTCCCTCGGCCGCGAGGTTGTAGGCCGCGGAGCAGCCCAGCATGGCCACCAACCCCATCGCGTAGAGGCCGATCGCCGCCGTCGGAAGCCAGTCGGCCCGCCGGGGCATCACGGCCGCCAGCGCCACGCAGGCTGCGATGGAGGCCGTCACGCCGAGGACGTGGATGCAGGCATCGGCCAGCAGCGCCCCCGAGGAGACCGGCGACAGGACGCGGGAGTTCGTCATGCCGGCATTCTACACGCGCAGCAGGATCTCGTGGTCCAGCCCGCGGCAGTCCATCTCGAAGTCGAGCTTCTGCACGGGCGGGCGGCAAGGATGCCAGGTGATGCCRTTCTGCGCCGCGCCGCGCGCCGTGATCTCGTCCAGGAAGAAGGGATGCAGGTCGTAGACSGTGTAGACC
>NZ_JBFUIP010000774.1:0-685 GCF_056401815.1 Aminobacter sp. P4_D5
GAATAGTTCCGCACGAATCCAACGGCATAGGCCGCGGACGGCAGATCCTTCACGCGCCCTTCCTCGAGCGCGACCAGATAGACCCGGCGGATGCGCAGCTGAGCGGCCACGTCCTCGATCGCGAGACCGAGGGCGAGGCGCGCATCGCGCAGTTCCTCACCGAGCCGGGCGGCGTCCACCGCGGGGGCCTCCTGGGGGCGGAAGCGTTTCATGTCGTCGAACACGGGGCCATGGTTAGACCGTCCCGGCCGGAGGCAAAAGACCCGAAAAGCTCATCCGTGTGATTCTTCATGCGAGCTTGTTGCGGGCAGCCCAGGCGGTGGCCGCCTGGCCGATCAGCTCGGCCACGATCTCGGCCGCCGGCTGCTCCCGTGTGACCATGCCGACGCTCTGCCCGGCCATGAGGGAGCCGTTCTCCACGTCGCCGTCGATGACCGCGCGACGGAGCGCGCCGGCCCAGAAATGCTCGATGTCGAGCTGGGCGGCATCCTTGGCGAGCTCCCCCGACTGGAAGCGTTTCAGCACGGCGGCCTGATGCTCCATGAAGCGCTTGGTGCCCTCGTTCTGCAGGGCGCGGACGGGGATGACCGGGAAGCGCTCGTCGATCTGCACCGTGGGCAGCGCATCGCGGGCGGCGCCACGGAGGAAGGCCTTCTTGAAGTTCGGGTGGGCGATGCACTCGGTC
>NZ_JBFUIP010000775.1:0-685 GCF_056401815.1 Aminobacter sp. P4_D5
CGGCACGCCCGCAAGCCCGGGCGCCGAGGCCAAGTTCCATCATCGTTCATGCGATGGACCACAATCGGGCGAATCGATCCGCCCGATAGGTGCCAACCGATTGTCAGGCAGGGGCAATTTTCAGCATTCTTCCATCATCAGGTGTCAAAGCCGAGTCCCCCAAGGGGCCGGCGGGTTGGAGGTCAGTCAGATGGCGAAGGTTTGGGTCTATTGCTGGGATCACGTGCGCGGCGGCGAGGGTGCCGCCTGGGGGCATTCCTCGCTGCAGATCGAGGGCGGCGCCTATATCTCCTGGTGGCCCTCGAACGACGAGCAGCGCAACTACACGGTGGACGCCAAGAAGAACCCCACCCTCGCGAAGATCATGCGGACCTTCATCGGTACGACCAACGTCTACACGGTGAAGCACCGCTGCAATCCGACCCTGCAGGCCGACGTCCATCAGGAAGGCCGGGCCGCGGACGACGTGATCGAGATCGCCGAGGGCGTGCTGGACACGCGCAAGATGAGCCTGTGGTGGACGGGCTACGAATACGAGAAGGCGACCTACCACTCGATCAAGAAGAACTGCTCGACGACGGTGATCCGCGCGCTGCGCGCCGGCGGCTCGGACAAGGCAATCAAGACGGTGAGCGTCGACTGGTTCTCGAAGCGGCAAGGCTGGGAGCCGACGGATATCATGGCC
>NZ_JBFUIP010000776.1:0-683 GCF_056401815.1 Aminobacter sp. P4_D5
GCCATAGCTTGAACGCGCCGTCGCGCGCATCCCCAAGCTCGGCGAGGCCGGCATCCGTCTGTTCTTCAATGGGCCCGAGAGTTTCACGCCCGACGACCGCTACCTGCTCGGCGAGGCGCCGGAGCTGCCGGGCCTCTTCGTGGCTGCGGGCTTCAACTCCATCGGCATCCAGTCGGCCGGCGGGGCGGGCAGGGTGCTCGCGGATTGGATCGTCGACGGCCACCCGCCCATGGACCTCTGGGATGTCGACATCCGCCGCGCCATGCCCTTCCAGCGCAACGCGCGCTACCTGCGGGACCGCACGGTCGAATCGCTCGGCCTGCTCTACGCGATGCACTGGCCCTTCCGGCAGCCGGAGACCGCGCGCGGCGTGCGGCGCTCGCCGATCCATGACTCGCTGAAGGCTAGGGGCGCCGTCTTCGGCGAGGTCGCAGGCTGGGAGCGCGCCAACTGGTTCGCCACTGATGGCGTGAAGGCCGAGTACGAATACTCCTACGGCCGGCAGAACTGGTTCGAGGCCTCGGCGCAGGAGCATCGCGCGGTGCGCGAGGCGGTGGGCCTCTTCGACCAGACCTCCTTCGCGCAGTTCCTCGTCGAAGGCGAGGCGGCCGAAGCTGCGCTGAACCGCATCTGCGCCAACGACGTCGCCGTGGCGCCGGGCCGCGTGGTCTACACGCAATGGC
>NZ_JBFUIP010000777.1:0-682 GCF_056401815.1 Aminobacter sp. P4_D5
GTCGAGGCCTATGCCGCGACGCTCACGGGCGCGCAGACCGCCGCCCGTGCGGCGGCGACCACGGCGAAGACGCGCGCGGAGGGGCGGAAGGCCGGGCTCGACGCGCGCTTCCAGGCCGAATCCGGCGTGGACCCGGACGCGGMGGTCGCCAACCTCATCAAGCTGCAGACCGCCGACGCCGCCAATGCGCGCGTCATGACCACGGCGCAGCAGATGTGGGACGCGCTGCAGGGCGTGGGGCGCTAGGGGAGTTAAGCCATGACCATCGACCTGCTCGGCAGCGTGGCGCGGGAGACGGCGGTGCTGCGCACACGCCTTGCGACGCTGACGCGGCAATCCGCCGACGGGCTACGCGCGCAGAACCTCGGCGATCTCGGACCGGAGGTCTCGCGCCTCGTCTCCCTGCGCGGCGAGGTCGGCCGGCGCGAGGTCTACAAGACCTCGATGGACCAGGCGCTGGGCCGCACCGGCATCATGCAGCAGGCGTTAGGCAGGCTCACGGAGATCGCGCGCGATTTCCATTCGACGGTGACGCAGCGGATCACCAGCGAGGACCCGAACTCGCTCGCCACCGTGCAGGCGCAGGCGCGCGCGGCGCTGACCGAGATGGCGCATCTGCTGAACACCCGGCACGCCGGCGAATACCTCTTCGGCGGTACCGACCTCACGCATCCGCCTATCC
>NZ_JBFUIP010000778.1:0-682 GCF_056401815.1 Aminobacter sp. P4_D5
ACCTCGCCCTCCTCCGTCTTCAGCAGGCCGGAGATAGCCTTGAGCGTGGTCGACTTCCCCGCCCCGTTGGCGCCGAGGAGCGCGACGATCTCGCCCTTCGGCACATCCAGCGACAGCCCGCGCAGCACGAGGATCACGTCATTGTAGACGACCTCGATGTTGTTCACCTGCAGCAGCAGCTCGCGCGCCGCCGCAGGTGCCACGCCGGCTGTCAGGCTGGAGCTCACCAGCCCAGCCAGTCCCGGCGGCGATCGAGCGTGATCGAGGTCACGCGGTCGAGGCGCATGGTGCCCGCGCGCATCAGCTCGTCCACGCTGCCCTGGGTCGTGTCGCCCGAGACCACCGCCCGGTAGAGACCCACGGTGAGCGTGCCGCGATGGTCCTCGGCGGTGAAGTTGGACGGTTCGCAGACACCCTCGAAACCGGCCGGAACCCAGTTCTGCCGGGCATAGAAGCCATCGCGGATGCGCGGGCCGTCCACCGCTCCATTGTTCGCCGCCGCGGTGTCCATCGCCTCCACCATCAGCATCGCGGCGCAGACGCCGGCCAGGTAATGCACGGGACGATAGGCGGTGCCGGCCGTGTCGCTCAGGCGCGAGATGGCCCGGACCTGTGCCATGCCCGGCGCGTCGCCGCCCCAGACCGTGGCGGTGCGGACCGGGAAGACCACGCCATTGGCCGC
>NZ_JBFUIP010000779.1:0-682 GCF_056401815.1 Aminobacter sp. P4_D5
GCGAAGATCAGGAAGCCGCCGCGCCAGCCGGTCAGCGGGATGAGCGCCTGCATGGGCAGGGTGGCAACCATGCCGCCGAGCGCGCCGACGAAGACGCCGCTGCCCGTCATGGCGGCGACCTTCGCGCGCGGAAACCATTGCGTGTTGGCCTTGAGCATCGCCATCAGCCCGGCCGAGATACCCACGCCGGTGACGAAGCGCCCGATGCCGAGGATGACCACGTCCTCGGCCAGCGCGCAGATCAGGAAGCCGAGGCCGGCCGTCAGCGAGAGCACCGTCTGCACGCGGCGTGCGCCGAACATGTCGAGCGCGAGGCCCACCGGCAGCTGCGACAGCCCGTAGGCCGCGAAGAGCACGGCCGCGAGCAGCCCGAGGTCGGAGGCGGAGAGCGAGAATTCCAACGCCAGCATCGGTCCGATGACCGCCATCACGGCGCGGCTCGCCTGGTTGAGGAAGTTCACCAAGGCGAGCGGGAAGGTGATCCGGAAGAAGGTGCGCATCTCAGCCCGTCCGCAGGCGGATGCTGATGGGGCAATGGTCCGAAAGGCGGTCGCGCAGCGCGGGATCCCGCTCGGCGTAGACCATCACGCGCAGGCTGTTCTGCACCATCCAGCCGCGCGCGGGGCCGCCGAGCAGGATGTGCTCGATGAAGGGCCGTCCGCCACGCGCGTCGGACCAGCAG
>NZ_JBFUIP010000780.1:0-682 GCF_056401815.1 Aminobacter sp. P4_D5
GGCCGAAGCGGCTGACATCGCGCGGGACGGCGTCCCCTTCTACGTCACCCGCGACCTGGCCGCGACGCGCACCGCGCTGCGTGGACTTGCACGCGGCCGAAGACGTGCCGGCCTGGTCGCATCCTCCGGTGCGAAGCGGTTGCGCGCCGAGGGCCTGGGCACCCAGCTTCCCGAGGTCGAGAACTGGTTCCTCGACCGCTGGCCCGATGTGCGCGCCTCCGACGCCCTCGAAACCACCGCGACGGAATACGACTGCCAGGGCCTGGAGCTCGACGTCGTCGGCCTGTGCTGGGGCGGAGACCTGCTGCGGGGACCTCGAGGTTGGCTGGTCCAGCGCTGCGGGGGCACGCAATGGAAGACGGTCCACAAGCCGGAGACCCGGGCCTTCTTCGTTAACAAGTATCGGGTGCTACTCACCCGCGCCCGCTATGAGACGGTGATCTGGAGTCCTCGCGGCAGCGGTCCTGCCGATCCCTTCTACGACGCCACCCGCCCCCGCGCCGCCTTCGATGAACTCGCCGACTACCTGCAACGCTGCGGTGCCGGCCCGCTCCTGCGCGAGCCGGCCGCCGCGCCCGGCGAGCCGCCGTTCGACTGCGGCCACAAAGCCACACCGGCACTCACCTTTCGTTAAGAGATTCGGGCGCATTCAAGCGGGGCCGCAAAAGGGCGGCTCCTATGG
>NZ_JBFUIP010000781.1:0-681 GCF_056401815.1 Aminobacter sp. P4_D5
GCATGGACATCGAGCGCGAGCGCGGCATCACGATCAAGGCGCAGACCGTCCGCATCAGCTACCCCGCCAAGGACGGCAACACCTACACGCTGAACCTCATGGACACGCCGGGCCATGTGGACTTCGCCTATGAGGTCAGCCGGTCGCTCGCCGCCTGCGAGGGGTCGCTACTGGTGGTCGACGCCTCCCAGGGCGTCGAGGCGCAGACTCTGGCCAATGTCTACCAGGCGCTGGATGCGGGGCACGAGATCGTGCCCGTGCTCAACAAGATCGACCTCCCCGCCGCCGAGCCGGACCGGGTGAAGCAGCAGATCGAGGACGTTATCGGCCTCGATACCTCCGATGCCGTGATGATATCAGCCAAGACCGGCCTGAACATCGAGGGCGTGCTGGAGGCCATCGTCACCCGCCTGCCGCCCCCGAAGGGCGACGCCTCGAAGACCCTGACCGCTCTCCTGGTCGACAGCTGGTACGACGCCTATCTCGGCGTGGTGGTGCTGGTGCGCGTGCGGGACGGGCATCTGCGCAAGGGCCAGCGCATCCGCATGATGTCGAACGGCGCCGTGCACACCGTGGAGCAGGTGGGCTACTTCACGCCGAAGATGATCGCGGCCGACAGCCTCGGCCCGGGCGAGATGGGCTTCGTCACCGCCGCCATCAAGACGGTGGCCGACACCAATG
>NZ_JBFUIP010000782.1:0-680 GCF_056401815.1 Aminobacter sp. P4_D5
ATTCGATCTGCGCGGCGACCACGCCCAGCAGGCCGCGCACCAGCTCGCCTTCCCGCCAGGCGGGGGGCAGCCGGTCGGCCATGTCGTCGCGGCGCGCCATCAGCCGCTCCCCTCATCCAGCTCGACGTCGATGGTGCCGGCCTCGATCCGCTCATTCGCCGCGGGGGCATAGGTGCCGACGCCATCGGTGAGCTGGACGAAGCGGCTACCGGATTCCACCGTGAGCATCGCGGCGCTCCGCGCCAGCGCGAAGCGGCTGTCGTCGCGAATCGCCGTGGCCAGGCTGTCCAGGGTCAGCGGCAGGCCGGCGGCGCGGGTCGCGAGATGGGTTTTCACCGCGAGGAGGATCGCGCCCTGCGCCTCGGCCAGGGTGCTCCCTGCGGCGAGCAGGATGGGCAGCACCGCGCTGGCGACGGCGCGCGACGGCGGCAGGTCGCCCGCGGCCTGTTCGAAGCTCACAGGAGCGAAGTTGACGGCCTGCAGATCGGCCACGGTATCAGCGGGCAGGGTCAGCTGCTCCACTTCGGGCGCCGCGGAGTCGGCGCCGCGGATCGCGATGCTCGCATCGGTGACGCGAGGATCGGCCAGGGCCAGGCGCAGCAGCTGGCTGCGGCGCAACTCGGCGCCGGGACCAAGCCCCGTGACATGCGCCCGCAGCGCGGCCTCAATGCCCGCCTGCA
>NZ_JBFUIP010000783.1:0-680 GCF_056401815.1 Aminobacter sp. P4_D5
CGCACGTTCGTTTCGTAGGACCCCTCGGGAAGGATGTCGTCCAGCAGCGCCTTCACCTGGGTCTCGCCCCAGCCGCCGCGCGTCTTCACATTGCCGAAGAGCCGCTTGATGTCGCCTATCTGCGCGGTAACGGCCTGCACGTCGCCCATCGCCTTCTGCACGGCGGTGAACTGGTCGATGACGCGCTGGAAGCTCTCGTTCATCTGCTTCTCGACCGCGGTGGCGAGCTGCTCGTTCACGCTCTTCTGGATCTCGGCGAGGCGCTTTTCACTATTTTCGCGCATCTCCGTGAGCTTCTTGTCCAGCACGTCACGCGAGCGCGTCGTCTCCGCGCTCATCGCCTCCTGCGTCGACTTCGCGTCGGCGGTGAGGCGTTCGAGCAAGGCCGTTTGCATGGCGGCGAGCGATTCAGCCTGCTTCAGCATCGCGGCACTCACCGCGGTGGTCTGCGCGGCCGTCGCTTCCTGCGCGAGCGTCGCGCCGGCCGAAAGGCGCTCCAGCAGCGCCTTCTCCGTCGCTGCCAGCGATTCCATCTGCTTCAGCATCGCGACGCCGAGCGCCTTGGTCTGCTCGGCGGTGAAGCCGGAGAGCTCCAGCGAAAGCTCGGCCTTCTGCCGCGCAATGTCGCCGGCGAGCGATTCCTTCATCGTCGCTAGCGCCGTCGCCTGGCGCTCCTGTCC
>NZ_JBFUIP010000784.1:0-680 GCF_056401815.1 Aminobacter sp. P4_D5
GCGCATCGTCGTGGAGCGCCGCCTGACACCGGTGGACATTCACGAGCGTTACCGCGTGCTCGACGGCGCCATCTACGGGCTGGCCTCGCACGGTGCCTTCACCGGCGCCTTCAAGCCGGGCAACCGCAGCCGCGCGGTGAAGGGCCTCTACCTCGCCGGCGGCGCCGCGCATCCCGGCCCCGGCATGCCCATGGTGATGATGAGCGGCTGGATCGCGGCCGACAGCCTGGACCGTGACTTCGGCGGCCGCGGCATGGGCGATGAAGCGGAGCGGGCGGGGCGGCGCGAGGCCGAGTTGCAGGGGTGACCAGCCCCGTGGTCCTCCGCTCGGAGCGCGCGCTGCGCTTCTTCGATTGGGCTTTCCACCGCCATTTTTCCGGCAGCTTTTCCGCGCTCCGCCTCGCATGCTGGGGGGAGCCGCTGGCCCCGGCCGGACGGCCGCTGATCATCCTGGCCAATCACCCGGGCTGGTGGGACGGCGTGCTGCTGATGCTGCTGTCGCGCCGTCTTTTCCCGGATCGCCGAAGCTTCGTGCCGATGGATGCCGCGGCGTTGGAGAAATACGGCTTCATGCGCCGCCTCGGCGTCTTCGGTGTGAAGCAGGATTCCCCGCGCGATGCCATCCGCTTCCTCGAGACGGCGACGGCGGTGCTGGCCGATCCGCGTCACATCCTCTGGAT
>NZ_JBFUIP010000785.1:0-680 GCF_056401815.1 Aminobacter sp. P4_D5
GTGCTGAGCCTGGGCGCCGTGTTCGGCATCTACGCCGGCATMTACTACTGGATCGGCAAGATGACCGGCTACCAGTACTCGGAGAAGCTCGGGAAGATCCACTTCTGGCTGACCTTCATCGGCGTGAACCTGACCTTCTTTCCCATGCACTTCCTGGGCAACCAGGGCATGCCGCGCCGCTACCCCGACTACCCCGACGCTTTTTGGGGCTGGAACCTGATCGCCTCGCTGGGCGCCTATATCTCGGTCGCGGGCTTCCTGTTCTTCTTCTACGTCATGTACGACACCTTCCGCCGGAAGGTGCCCGCCGGCGCCAACTACTGGGGCGAGGGCGCCACGACGCTGGAGTGGCAAGTCAGCAGCCCGCCGCCCTTCCACACCTTCGACGAGCTGCCGCGCATCCGGTAACTCCCGAACCTGTAGCTTTGATCAGGGCAGCTTAACGCCCCCGGCGGTTCCCGCCGGGGGCGTTCTGTTTTAGGGTGCCGCCCGACCGCGCCCGGGATTGCAGGGCGCCGGATTGCGGAACGCTTGGCAGAAACCGATATGAGCGACATGACGGTAACCGGTGGAGGGGGGGCGCAGGCCCCCTTTGACGCTTCCGCCCAACTCGGCGGCTCCGAGGTGCGGGACTGGTTCACGCTGCTGAAGCCGCGCGTGCTGAGCCTTGTCGTCTTCAC
>NZ_JBFUIP010000786.1:0-680 GCF_056401815.1 Aminobacter sp. P4_D5
CCGTGAGGGTGAGGAATGCGGGGGAAAGCAAGCATTCCGGACCGCTTGAGCACTGCCGTAATGTCACGGCATGGATCCTAGGGTCTTCGCGACGGTCGCTGCGCTCCTGCTCCGCCCTAGGATGACGAAGGCGTGGGGCGTTAGCGTCAATCGCGGACGATGTAAGGAGCGCCTTCCGCCTATTGCCAGTTTCCGCGATCTGCCGGGAACCTACCTGCCTTCGTTATCCTTAGGCTTGACCGCTGGGCAGTTGCTTGCGTCGTGCATTGATGAGGATGCTAGCTATATGTGGGGCGGCGTTGAGACCCCTCAAGCTGAGGTGAAGTCGTTAAAAGCCTTCAAGAGCTTCATCGTTGCAAAACCGCCCAAGCTATCTCCGGAGTATCGGCATTCGTAAAGGCCCTGGAGATTTGAAGGAAGATTCACTCCTTCCTCAACCAAAAGGATAAATTTCCTTTTATAGAGGGCCATTGCAGCACCAATTTCAATTAGCACGTTACCGTTAATTTGAGGGACTAATTTGCCATCTACGTCTGCGAGAACCCCTTCTTGCGCAACGTGAATAATAGCAGCGTCGCACGAGCGCATATCATCCAGTACCTTTTCTGGAACAGGCTTGGAGACTGTCTCGTGTTCGACGGAAATTACGGGCTCGAATTTTCCGTAGCGAACAATCTCCT
>NZ_JBFUIP010000787.1:0-679 GCF_056401815.1 Aminobacter sp. P4_D5
TGGCCCGCGCGGCCAACATCCTGCTGGATTGAGCATGCAGCGACGTCATCTCCTGGCCGCCGGCGCCGCCCTGTCGTCACCGGCGCTGGCGCAGGGGGAATGGCCCACCCGCCCCGTGCGGCTCATCGTCCCCTTCCCGCCCGGCGGCAGCAACGACGCCCTTGCGCGGCCGCTCGCGGATGCGCTGGGCCGCATGCTGGGGCAGCCCTTCGTGATCGAGAATCGCGGCGGCGCCGGCAGCACCATCGGAACGTCCGAGCTCGTCCGTGTGCCGGCCGATGGCTATGCGGCCATGCTGACGTCCTCGACCTTCGCCACCTCGGCGGCGACGCAGCGCACGCCCTACGATGCCATCAGAGACATCGAGACGGTGTCGCTGGTCGCGACCTCGCCGCTCTGCATCCTGGCCTCGCCGAGCTTCCCGCCGAACACGACGGCCGAGGCCGTGGCCTATATCCGCGCGCATCCGGGCGAGGTCCACTACGGCTCCTCCGGGCCTGGGAGCATCGGGCATCTGTCGGGCGCGCTCGTCGCGCTGCGGGCTGGGCGGCTCGACMTGGTGCACGTGCCCTATCGCGGCWCGGGCGCGGTGCTGAACGATATGGTCGCCGGGACGATCGCGCTGACCGTCACGACGGTGACGGCCGCCGCCGGGCTGATCGCCTCCGGCCGCATCAAG
>NZ_JBFUIP010000788.1:0-679 GCF_056401815.1 Aminobacter sp. P4_D5
CCGTGAGCCCGCCGGCGTCGTGGCGGAACTGTTGCGATGGCTTCGGGAACACCTGCACGCGGATCGAGGCGCCAGCGGGTGAATTGACCGTCTCCACCAGTTTCGTGATCAACGATTCTGGGATGCCTGATGTAGTCGCGCCTTGGGCTCAACAGATGTCGCCCGGCGCTCTGCCCGATGATGTCCTGATCTACCTTCTCGGCAGTCGTTACTGCGATACCGATCGACTATCAGACATCGCCTGGATGATGTTCGGACAGACGCAGCCCGGATGGGCTCGCGTCCAGGCTATCTGCGATTATGTGCACAATCACATCACATTCGACTACCAGATGGCCCGGTCGACGCGTACCGCGCATGACGGCTATTCGGAGCGGGTGGGCGTGTGTCGCGATTTCGCTCATCTCGCGATCACGCTGTGCCGCTGCATGAACATTCCCGCGCGGTATTGCACAGGGTTCCTGGGCGACATCGGAGTTCCGGCAATGGACGCGCCGATGGATTTCTCAGCGTGGTTCGAAGTTTTTCTCGGCGGCGCTTGGTACACTTTCGATGCGCGTCACAATGTCCCGCGCATCGGACGGATCTTGGTAGCCCGTGGCCGTGACGCGATGGATGTGGCCATTTCGATGAATTTTGGCCAGTGCATCCTGACGGAATTCAACGTCTTCACCGACGA
>NZ_JBFUIP010000789.1:0-679 GCF_056401815.1 Aminobacter sp. P4_D5
CTCCTCCACGGTGAGGTCGATGCCGCGCACCACCTCCAGCCCGCCGAAGTTCTTTCGCAGTCCACAGATCTCGAAGATGGGCCGCTTCATGCGGGGCGCTCCGGACGGAACAGGCGCATCAGGCCCGCCCGTGTGACGACGCCCTGGGGCCGCACCGCCATCACCAGGATCACCGCCGMCGCAAAGAGCACGTAGCGCCAGGCTGCCGCGCCCCGGAACAGCTCCGGCAGCAGGGTGAAGAAGGCCGCGCCGATCAGCGGTCCCCAGGCCGTCTGCGTGCCGCCCAGCACGACAGAGAGCACGATCGTCACCGAGAGCAGCACGGAAAAATGCTGTGCCTCGACGAAGTTGAACTGGAAGCCGTACAGCGCGCCCGCCAGCCCCGCGAGAGCCGCCCCGATCGAGAAGGCGCCGAGTTGCGTGAAGGGCACGTGCACGCCGAAGAGCGAGGTCACGGTCKCATCCTGCTCGATGGCATGCAGTGTCATGCCGAAGCGGCTCGCGCTCAACCACCACCCGAGCAGGATCACACCGAGGGCGCAGGCGGCGATGGGTGCAAGGCCCAGATGTTCGATCACCGGATAGCCCGCCGCGCCGCCCACCGCGTCGAGATTGATCAGGATGCCGCGCACCACCTCGTTGAAGGCAAGCGTCGCCAGCGCGAGGTAGAGCCCCCTGT
>NZ_JBFUIP010000790.1:0-679 GCF_056401815.1 Aminobacter sp. P4_D5
CATAGGCAAAGTCGGAGGACAGCACCATCTCGAGCCCGCCCGCATAGGCGTGCCCGTTCACGGCCGCGATCACCGGGATCGGGCAGTCGAGCAGGGCGAGAAAGGCGCGCTCGAAGATCTCGTGCTGGGCGACCCATTGCGCATCGGTCATGCCGTTGCGCTCCTTGAGATCGCCGCCCGCGCAGAAGACGCGCCCGCCAGTCGCGGTGAAGACGACGCAGCGGATATCGCTCGGCTCCGCCGTCAGCCCCGTCCAGAGCGCCAGCAGGTCGCGGCCCATCTGGGTATTGAGCGCATTCGCGACCTCGGGCCGGTTGAGCCGCGCCACCAGCACATGCGGCGCGGGGGTTTCCAGAGCGATGGTCTCGAAGCTCGCGAGCATGGCGGGTCCTCCAAAAACTTGCCGGTTGGCGAATGCCCGGCGATCCCGCAATCTCCCCCACAAGGCCGAGGGTCACAATCCTGGCCACCGGAGAGAAACATGTTCCAACGCCGTGGCCTCCTGGCCGCACCCTTTGTTTTCGGCGCCGCACCGGCCCTCGCCCAGACGGCCACCTACCCGCAACGCCCCGTCCGCGTCGTGATCCCCTGGCCGCCGGGCCAGGCCACCGACCTTGCCGCGCGTATCGTCATGCAGCGCCTGTCCGAGACCATGGGCCAGCCCTTCGTCGCCGAGAAC
>NZ_JBFUIP010000791.1:0-679 GCF_056401815.1 Aminobacter sp. P4_D5
GCAGCACGTTGATCGCCGCGGAGCAAGCGGGCCGTCGCTGCTATGGCCTGGAGCTGGATCCGCTTTACATGGACACGGTCATTCGCCGATGGCAGGCGCTGACGGGCGACGTGCCGATCCACGTCGTTACTGGTACGACCTACTCGGACCGAGAGCGGGCGGTTAGCATGACGGGAAAGGAACTCGCTCATGTCGAGTGACGGTCCCAAGCCTCGCCGGGGCGGGGACTACAAAGTCGGTTATGGCCGGCCGCCGGTTCATTCTCGGTTTCAGCCGGGACAGAGCGGTAATCCGCGCGGGCGTCCGAAGGCTGATCTGATGGATCTGGCCAGCGCCATCGAGGAGGAGCTGTCCCAGAAAGTGATCCTGACCGAGAACGGTCAGCGGCGTCGTCTCACGAAGAGGGTGATCATTGCCAAGCAGGTGGTGAACAAGGCGGTCGGGGGTGATCTGGCCGCCTTAAGACACTTGCAGGCTTGGGAGAAGCTGAGGGCGCTCGCGCGGAACAAGGGTCCTGAAGGTGAGGCGGTTCAGCGAGACGACGATACGCTCTCCAAGATCGACTGGTCGTCGGTTCCGACTGAGGACATGGAGAAGATCCAAGAGGCACTCCTCATCATCGACAAGCTGGGCAAGAACGAGCCGGAGTTTCCGCTGCCGCCATCGTGCATCACCAAAC
>NZ_JBFUIP010000792.1:0-677 GCF_056401815.1 Aminobacter sp. P4_D5
CTGCCCGAGGAGGGCGCGGCCGCGCTGGTGCTGAAGACGCACAGCCTCGCTCACGCGGCGAAGGCCCTGGGCACCGCGCCGGGGGCCACCGTGGCGGTGCCGGCCACGCGCGCGACGGGGGTTCTCTTGCGCTTCGTGCCGGAAGAGCAAGATTGACCTGCGTCCGGCGCGACAGCCATGTTGCGCCGCATTCATATCAGGAGTTTGGGCATGGATTTCTCCCGCCGCGCCGCGTTGATGACCTCGGCCGCCATCGCGGCCAGCGTCAATGCGCCCGAGCTCGCTCTGGCGCAGGAGACCCCGCGCCGCGGCGGCGTCATGACGGTGCATTTCGCCACCGAGCAGCGCATCCTGAACCCCAGCCTCCAGGCCTCGACAGGCGTGTACATCGTCGGCGGCAAGATCCAGGAGCCGCTGGTGGACCTGGACGCCGCGGGACAGCCGACTGCCTGCCTCGCGGAATCCTGGGAGACCTCGGCCGACGGCCTGACCATCACCTTCAAGCTGCGCCAGGGCGTSACSTGGCATGACGGCAAGCCCTTCACCTCGGCGGACGTGCAGTTCACCGCCATGGAGATGTGGAAGAAGATCCTCAACTACGGCACGGCGCTGCAGCTTTTCCTCGAGGCCGTCGAGACGCCGGATCCGCTGACGGCCGTGTTCAAGTATTCCAAGCC
>NZ_JBFUIP010000793.1:0-676 GCF_056401815.1 Aminobacter sp. P4_D5
GCCCGAGGCTGATCCTGCGCCCGCCGGAGCCCTCCGACGCGGCGGAACTGGCCGCCATCAACGGCGACCCCGTCACGATGCAGCACTTCGCCAAGACCATGGACCGCGCGGAAAGCGACGCCTGGCTCGCCAGGATACTGGCGCACCATGCCGAGCACGGCTTCGGGTTCTGGAGCGTCGTCAGCCGCGACGCGCCGGGGCTGGTGGGGCTGGTCGGCCTGATGCGGGTGGGCTTCGAGGCGCGCTTCACCCCGGCGGTCGCGATCGGCTGGCGCACCGCACCCGCGCATCAGCGAAAGGGCTATGCGGAGGAGGCGGCGCGCCTCTCGCTCCAGGTCGGCTTCGGGCCGCTCGGGCTGGACGCGATCGTCGCCTGGACCATCCCGCCCAATGAGCCGTCCTGGCGGCTCATGGACAAGCTCGGCATGGCGCCGGACGGGGATTTCGACCACCCCCGGCTGCCGGAAGGCCATCCGAAGCGTCGTCACCTGCTCTACCGGATCGCGCGGCCGGAAGATTAGAGATTGGTGGCCGGGCCGGGCTTGGGTCCGTCCTTGGGACCGGGCGAAGGCACGGGGGCGGCCCGGGGCGTCCCAGGAGGCGCATCCGGCACGCCCTTGTCGCCCGGCAGGCCCATTCTCGGCTCGCCGAATRCTGGCGGCGGGCTGGCCGGGGC
>NZ_JBFUIP010000794.1:0-676 GCF_056401815.1 Aminobacter sp. P4_D5
GTCCGTAGCCCCGGCCGTCCTGGTTTCGCCGAGGCGCAGTCGGGTCCGCCGCGTCCGCCCGCCGCGAAGATCGAGCTGAAGGCCGGCGACCACGTCGTCTACCCGACCCATGGCGTCGGCACCGTGCAGGGCATCGAGGTCATCGAGGCCGCGGGCATGGAGCTGCAGATGATCGTCGTGACCTTCGACGAGAACCGCATGACTCTGCGCGTGCCCGTGAACAAGGTGCCCACGGCCGGCCTGCGGAAGCTGTTCACGCAGAAGGAGTTCGAGGCCGCGATCGACACGCTGAAGGGCCGCGCGCGCATCAAGCGCACCATGTGGTCGCGCCGCGCCCAGGAGTACGAGGCGAAGATCAACAGCGGCGATCCGATCCAGATCGCGGAAGTGGTGCGCGACCTGCAGCGCAATGCCGGCCAGCCCGACCAGTCCTTCAGCGAGCGCCAGATCTATGAGCAGGCGCTGGAGCGCCTGGCCGCCGAGTACGCGGCCATCGAGAAGATCGACAAGCTGACCGCCAGCGACCAGCTCGTCGCCTTCGCGAAGGCCAGCTGAGCGGATCATGTCCG
Source organism: Aminobacter sp. P4_D5 (assembly GCF_056401815.1). Lineage (NCBI taxonomy): Bacteria > Pseudomonadati > Pseudomonadota > Alphaproteobacteria > Hyphomicrobiales > Phyllobacteriaceae > Aminobacter > Aminobacter sp. P4_D5. The sequence continues at coordinate 570 of NZ_JBFUIP010000794.1, forward strand.
TCGAAGCGCCCTCCTCCAACATCGAGGAGGTCATCGCCGATCTCGAGGAGGGGTTTGCCCTCTTCGATGATTGGGAGGATCGCTACCGCTACCTCATGGACATGGGC
>NZ_JBFUIP010000795.1:0-676 GCF_056401815.1 Aminobacter sp. P4_D5
GGGCCAGACATGCGGGTAGGGGTTGGTCTTGATGACCATGCCCGCCGAGCGCAGCCGGTCGAGCGCATCGGGCGGCGGCGCCTCGATGAAGTTGACCTGGTTCGTCAGCAGCGCGGCCACGCGGGTATTGGCGTCGGGGATCGGCAGCAGCAGCAGGCGGTCCAGCTTCGGCCGGCGCGCCACGTCCCAGTAGTCGGCGTTGGGGAGCAGCACGGCGCGCTGGCGCGGGACGATCGACTGCACCTTGAAGGGCCCCGTGCCCGACGGCTCGCGGCCGAAGGCCTCCCAACTGCCGAGCCTGCGCCATTGCGCGGGGCTGGAGATGTGCAGGAAGACGACCTGGTCGAGCATCGAGGCGTCGGGCGTGTCGCTGCCGATCGCCAGTTTGAACGCGTCGATCCTGCGCCAGTTCTTCACGCCGGGGATGCGAAAGGACAGCGTCAGGTTCTGCTGCGGGTCGTAATGCGGCGCCTCCTTCACCAGGAGCTTTTCCAGGTTCCAGATCACGGCGTCGGCGTCGAAGTCGGAGCCGTCGTGGAACTTCACGCCGCGCCGCAGCTCGAAGATCCATTCCTTGTTGTCGGCGGGATTCGGATAGTAGCGCGCGGCCAGGGCCGGGACGATCTCGGGGATCGTCGCCTCCTGGATGAGGTTCCAGTAGACGAGGCTGTCGTAG
>NZ_JBFUIP010000796.1:0-675 GCF_056401815.1 Aminobacter sp. P4_D5
GTCGAGGAGTGCGAGGTCGCCGGCATCGCCGCCATGTCCATCGAAGACACGGAACTGCCCCGCCCCCACGGCGCCCCCAAGCCGCGCCTCATCTCCATCGAGGAGGGCGTCGGCAAGATGCGCGCGGCGGTGGCGGCGCGGGTGGACCGCTCGCTCTGCATCTTCGCGCGGACGGGCGCGATGAACGTGACCTCCAAGGAGGACTGCATCGCCCGCATCAAGGCCTATAACGGCACGGGCACGGACGGGCTCTTCCTCACCGGCGTCACCAAGCGCGACGAGCTGGACGCAGCCGCCGAGGTGGCGAAGCAGCCCCTCATCCTCGGCACGCTCTCGCCCGCCATCGCCGATCGCGACTACCTCGCCAGCCGCGGCGTTCGCATCGCGCTGCAGGGCCATGCGCCGAGCCAGGCGGCGGCCCAGGCGATCCACGCGACGCTGAAAGCGCTGCGCGACGGGGTCTCGCCCTCGGCCCTGACCGGGCTGCCGGAGAAAGGCGCCATGGCCCGCTGGACGCGCGAGGAGCCCTATTCCGAGGCGATGAAGGACTATCTCGGATAGGCTTCAGCCCACGACCACGCGGTTGCCCCCCTGCCGCCGCGCGGCGCCCAGCGCGGCATCGGCGCGCTCCAGCAGCTCGGCCAGGGATCCGCCGGGCCGCGCCATGCTCATCCC
>NZ_JBFUIP010000797.1:0-674 GCF_056401815.1 Aminobacter sp. P4_D5
CCACAGGGCATCTCGGCCAATGCGGAGCCCTCCGCGCAGCAGGTGGCGGCGCTGATCCGGATGATCCGGGCCGAGGGCGTCACCGCCGTTTTCCTGGAAAATATCGGCAATCCCGCGACCCTGCGGCGGCTCGCCGAGGAGGCCGGCGTGCGGGTCCGCGGCCGGCTCTTCACCGACGCGCTCTCGGCGACCGGCGGCCCTGCGGCGAGTTACGAGGCGATGATGCGATACAACGTGGCCGCGATGGTCCCCGCGATGCGTGGGGATGGCTGACCTCGCGGCCCTAAGGGCCGAGCAGGTCGCCCTTGCCGCTGATGTGATCCGGGAGGACGCGCTGCCGGCGATGCCGCGCTACATCGGCGGGGTGGACGCCTCCTGCTCGCGCTTCGATCCGACGCAGCAGGTCTATGTGGCCATCGTGGTGCTGGAATGGCCAGGGCTTGCCTTGGTCACCCAGGCGCAAGCCGCGGTGACGCCTGACCTTCACTACATCACCGGGCTCCTCGGCTTCCGCGAGGTGCCTGCGATCATGCAGGCCTTCCATACGCTGAAAGTGAAGCCGGACCTGCTGATGGTCGACGGCCAGGGCATCGCGCATCCGCGGCGCCTGGGAATCGCCTCGCATCTCGGCGTGAAGCTGGACCTGCCGACGATCGGCGTGGGCAAGTCGCGGC
>NZ_JBFUIP010000798.1:0-674 GCF_056401815.1 Aminobacter sp. P4_D5
GCGCAGGCGCGCAGCGTCGCCTCCGAGATGCACGCCGGATACCGGGAGCTCCGCATCGCCATGCCGATGAATGTCGGCCGCAGTTTTCCCGGGTTGCGCCGGACCGAGGGCGCACTGGCCGATATCAGCAGGATCGAGGCGCTCTGGGCCGAATGCCTGGACATCAATGACGGTCCGTTCCTCTTCGGCGCGGACTTCACCCTCGCCGACGTGATGTTCGCGCCGGTCTGCGCGCGCTTCCTCACCTGGCAGCCGGAACTCTCCGCGAAGAGCCGCGCCTACGTGGACGCCGTGCGCGCGCATCCGCTGGTGGACCAATGGTACCGCGACGCCGCGGCCGAGCCGGCCGAGTGGCAATTGCCGAAATACGAGGAGATCGCCTGATGGCGGAGACCGCGCTCGCGCTCGACCATGTCGGCGTCTGCAACATGGATCTCGCGCCGATGACGGCGGCCTATGAGGCGCTGGGCTTTTCGCTCTCGCCCATCGCGCAGCAATCCGGCCGCCGCACGCCCACATCGGAGGTGGAGCTCTATGGCAGCGGCAACCGCTGCGCCTTCCTCACCCATGGCTATATCGAGCTGCTGGCCGTGCTGGACCCGACGCGCTTCGACAACGACCTCGGCCGCTTCACCGCGCGCTATGGCGGCGTGCATATCCTCGCGCTCGGCGTG
>NZ_JBFUIP010000799.1:0-674 GCF_056401815.1 Aminobacter sp. P4_D5
GACCGCCGCGGGGTCTGGCGCGGAATGGACGTCGACTCTTGCCGCGCGCTGGCCGCCGCCGTGCTCGGCGATCCCGAGAAGGTCAATATTCGCCCTATCACAGGGCTGACCCGGTTTCCCGCGGTCCAGGGCGGCGACATCGATGTGTTGTTCGGCAGCACGACCTGGACCACCACGCGTGAGACCCAACTTGGCTTGGTATTCGCCGCCGCGAACTACTTCAGCGGGCAGGGCTTCCTGGTGCGGCGCTCGCTCGGCGTCTCGCACCTGACTGAGTTGGACGGTGCGACCGTCTGCGTTCCGCCGGGGTCCACCACCGAGGTCATCCTGCAGGAATGGTTCCGCGCCCACCGGCTGGCCTTCCAGCCCATTCTCATCGACGATCCGAACGAGATCATCCGCGCGTTCCTTGCTGGGCGCTGCGACGTCTACACCCGCGATATGACAGCACTGTCCGGCTTTCGCGCGTCGCAACCCAAACCGGACGATTTCCTACTGCTGCCCGAGAACATCACCATGGAGCCGTTGGGGGCTTGGATCCGCAAGGGCGATGATCAGTGGCTCGACGTGGTCCGCTGGACGCAGTTCGCCCTGATCTGGGCGGAACAGCAAGGTGTGACCGCCGCAACTGTCGACAACCCGGGCGCAGGGCCATCGTCCGACGTCCGGCGCCT
>NZ_JBFUIP010000800.1:0-674 GCF_056401815.1 Aminobacter sp. P4_D5
ACGCGGACCGGGTCGATCAGCATGACGTCGGCGAGCTTGGCGATCGCCGGCGGCATGGTGGCGCTGAAGAACATCGTCCGGCGCTCCTTCGGCACCTGGGCGACGATCTTGGTGATGACCGGGAAGAAGCCCTGGTCGAGCATCTGGTCGGCCTCGTCGAGGACGAGCACCTCGGTCATGTCCAGGCGCGCATGACGCGTCTGCATGTGATCGACCAAACGGCCCGGCGTGGCAACGAGCACGTCGACGCCGCGCGCCAGCGCCCGCTGCTGCGGCACATGGCCGACGCCGCCGAACACCGTCGCGACGGAGAAGCCCATGTGGCGGCCGTAGCTCTTGAAGGACTCGGCGATCTGCGAGGCGAGCTCGCGCGTGGGCGAGAGGACCAGCACGCGGCAGCCGCCGCGCGGCGGACGCCCGCCGCCCTCGGCGAGGCGGTGGAGGATCGGCAAGGCGAAGGCGGCGGTCTTGCCGGTGCCGGTCTGCGCGATGCCCAGGATGTCGCGGCCCGTCAGGGCCGGGGGGATGGCCTGCGCCTGGATCGGCGTCGGCGTGGTGTGGCCGGCCTGCTCCAGGGCGGTGAGGAGGAGCGGGTTGAGGTTCAGTTCAGCGAAAGTGGTCATGATGAATCCAGCTGCACGGCGCGCGTCTTCGCGGCCGTGGGAGAGTGGGGT
>NZ_JBFUIP010000801.1:0-672 GCF_056401815.1 Aminobacter sp. P4_D5
CGTCGAGGCCATGGACAATGTGGAGAGCGCCGAGGCCGCGGGCGACCACTTCCCCACGACCCAGGTGCTGACGGCCGATGGCGTGGTGAGCCTGATCGGCTGCCTCATGGGCAACCCCTTCATCAACGCGGTCTATATCGGCCACCCCGGCTGGAAGGCGATGGGCGGGCGGATCGGCTATTCCTTCGCGACGGGGATCGCGGTGCTGGTCTTCACCTTCCTCGGCGTCGCCTCGGTGCTGCTGGCGCTGGTGCCCGTCGTCGCGATCGCGCCGATCCTGCTCTACATCGGCATGCTGATCGGCGCGCAGGCCTTCCAGGAGGTGCCGAAGAGCCACGCGCCGGCCGTGGTCCTGGCGCTGACGCCGCATCTCGCCGCCTGGGCCAAGACGCTGATCGACGGCGCGCTGGCCGCCGCCGGCACCAATGCCCATGCCGTCGGCATGGACAAGCTGATCGGCATGGGCGTGCTCTATCCGGGGCTGGAGGTGATGGGCGAGGGCGCCATCCTCGGCGGGCTCGTCCTGGCGGCGATCGCGGTCTTCGTGGTGGAGGGCGACTTCATCAAGGCGGCCTATTTCGCCGGGGCCGGCGCGGTCATGACCTTCTTCGGGCTGATGCACGGGCCGGCGGTGGGGATCGCCGTCACGCCCGCCCTGGCGCTGGCCTATGC
>NZ_JBFUIP010000802.1:0-671 GCF_056401815.1 Aminobacter sp. P4_D5
GTGTTCTCCACGATGACGACCGCGCAATCCACCAGCAGGCCGATGGCGATGGCCAGCCCGCCCAGCGACATGATGTTCGCCGACAGTCCGTAGGCCCGCATGATGCCGAAGGTGGCCAGCACCGCGAGCGGCAGGCTCAGCGACACCACCAGCGCCGCGCGCCAGTTGCCGAGGAAGAGCAGCAGCAGGATCACGACCAGCGCGATGGCCTCCAACAGCACCTTCTGGACGGTCCAGACGGCTTTCCCGATGAGATCCGCGCGGTCGTAGAAGACGACCAGCCGCACGCCCTCGGGCAGCATTCGCTCGATGTCGGGGATGCGGGCGCGGGCGCCCTCCACCACGTCGCGCGCGTTCACGCCGCGCAAGCCCAGCAGGATGCCCCAGACCGCCTCGCCCTCGCCGTCGCGCGTGACGACGCCGTTGCGGGGCAGGGCACCGAAGCGCACGTCGGCGACGTCCGCGACGCGCACCACGCCGGTCGGCCGCGCGGCGAGCACGATGGCACGCACATCCTCCAGGCTGCGGATGCGACCCTCGGCGCGGACCAGAAGGGCCTCCTCGCCGTCGCGGACGCGGCCGGCGCCGTCGTTGCGGTTGTTGCGCTCCAGCGCCTCTCGCAGCATGGCGGTCGTGATGCCGCGCGAGGCCATCGCCGAGGGGCTCGGGAC
>NZ_JBFUIP010000803.1:0-671 GCF_056401815.1 Aminobacter sp. P4_D5
GGGGCACGCTCATCCAGCGCCGCAGCAACCGTGAGCCTGTGGAGCGCGGGGGATGGAGCGCCTTCTGCACCTCCTATAGCGGGCTGTCGGTGATGGACCCGGTCGTGCACCAGCCGCTGCGCGGCAATGGTCTCCAGGGCTGGTTCGGCTGGCCGACGGATGCGCCCATGGAGGCGATGCGTGACGAATGGCTGGAGGCGCCCGACCTCGCGGCGCAGCAGGCCGTCGCGCGGCGCATGCAGGTCCTGGCCTTCCAGAACGTGCCGTTCATCCCGCTCGGGCAGTTCTACTTCGCGACGGCGGTCAGCACGCGGCTCAGCGATTTCGTCCGCTGGCCGACGCCACTCTTCTGGGGGTTGCGGAAGAGCTGAGCACCGCGGCGCTCTCGCCCCGCGCGGCCGCCACCCGCGCGCGGATCCTCGACGCGGCCACGGCGGAATTCGCCGCGCATGGCCTGGCCGGCGCGCGCGTGGACGAGATCGCCGTCCGGGCCAATTCCAACAAGCGGATGCTCTACGCCTATTTCGGCGCCAAGGAGGACCTCTGGCTCGCCGTGCTGGAGGCCGCCTATGCCGCCAAGCGCGAAGAGGAGGAGCAGCTCGACGTCACGCACCTGCCACCGCCGGAGGCCATGGCACGGCTCGTCGCCTTCAACCTGCGCTACACGGCAC
>NZ_JBFUIP010000804.1:0-670 GCF_056401815.1 Aminobacter sp. P4_D5
GGGCGACATCTTCGTCCATCTCGGCAAGGTCGAGAGCAGCGACATCGAGGTCGGCCAGTCCGTGGTGGCCGAGGTGGACCACACGCGCCGGTCCGCGATCCGTTCGCACCACTCGGCGACGCACCTGCTGCACGAGGCGCTGCGCCGCCGGCTGGGCACGCATGTGGCCCAGAAAGGCTCGATGGTGGCGCCGGATCGGCTGCGCTTCGACGTCAGCCAGCCCACCCCGATCGCGCCCGAGGACCTGGCCTGGGTCGAGGCCGAGGTGAATGCGCGCATCCGCGAGAATGACGAGGTCACCACCCGCCTCATGACCCCCGACGCCGCCGTTGGCGAGGGCGCAATGGCCCTCTTCGGCGAGAAGTACGGCGAGGAGGTCCGCGTCGTCTCCATGGGCAAGGATCCGGCCGCCACCGAGCRAAAGGGCAACTACTCCATCGAACTGTGCGGCGGCACGCATGTGAGGCGCACGGGCGACATCGGCATGTTCCGGCTGGTGGGCGAGGGCGCGGTCAGCGCCGGCGTCCGCCGCATCGAGGCCGTGACGGGCGAGGCCGCCTATGCCGCCATGGAGGCCGAGAGCCGCCTGCTGCGCGAGGCCGCCGCAGCCATGAAGGTGAGCCCGGCCGACCTGCCCGCCCGCATCGCGATCCTCATGGAGGAGCGCCGC
>NZ_JBFUIP010000805.1:0-670 GCF_056401815.1 Aminobacter sp. P4_D5
GGTCTACGGCGTCGAGGTCGAGGGCTACCAGGCCATGCGCCAGCGCCTTGCCGGCCAACCCGTGAGCGTGGGCGGCCCCACCATCGCCGAGGGCATCGCAGTGCGCGATGTGGGCGAGCAGCCCGTCGAGATCCTCCGGCGCCTCGGGGTGGAGGTGCTGATGGTCACCGAGCGCGCGGTGGAACAGGGCATCGCCCTGCTGGCCGAGGGCGCCAAGGTGGTTTCGGAGGGGGCCGGCGCGGCCGGTGTGGCGGCGATCCTGAGCCATCCGGAGCTCTTCGCCGGCAAGCGGATCGCAACACCCGTCTGCGGCGGCAACATCGATCCCCGCATCCTCTCCAACGTGCTGCTGCGCAACCTCCTGCGCGACGGGCGGCTGCTGCGGCTGCACCTGGACATCCCGGACCGCCCGGGCGTGCTCGCGGACATCGCGACGCGGGTGGCGGCCGCCGGCGGCAACGTCATCGAGGTCAGCCACCAGCGCCTCTTCGCCGCACCCTCGGTGCAGACGGCGGAGCTGGAGCTGATGATCGAGGTGCGCGACCGGGCGCAGGCGGATGCGATCGTGGCGGCGCTGGAAGCCGGGGAATACGTCGTGAGGCGCGGATAGCGAGAGGGCTTCGCTCCCTCGCGCTCCCCCACCAGGGGCTACAAGCCCCGGGCCCCCTTC
>NZ_JBFUIP010000806.1:0-670 GCF_056401815.1 Aminobacter sp. P4_D5
GAGCGGCGGCGCGGCTCGGCGGGATCGCGGCTGCACACGCGGCTGGTTCTGCTCTTCTCCGTCGTCGCCATCGTGCCGTCGATCACGCTGGCCGCCTTCTCGGTCGCCTTCTTCAACCTGGGCATCCAGGCCTGGTTCAGCGACCGCGTGCGCACGGCGCTGGAAGCGTCCCTCGCCGCCAGCCGCGCCTATTTCGAGGAGCACCAGAACAACATCCGCGCCGACGCGCTGGCCATGGCGAACGACCTCAACCGTGCCGTGGTGCTGCTGCCCGACCAGAGCCTTGCCTTCGCGCGCGTGCTGGCGACGCAGGCCAGCGCGCGGGGCCTGACGGAGGCCGTGGTCTTCGAGCCGCTCCTGGGCCGGATCGTGGCCCATGCCGGCATCAGCTCGGCCTTCCAGCTCTCGCCCCCGCCGGACTGGGCGATGGAGTTGGCCACGAATGGCGAGGTCGCGGTCATCGCCGTGGAGGAGGAGAATCGGGTCCGGGCCGTGATCGCCCTGACGCCGACATCGGGGCTGCAGCTCATGATCGGCCGCCCCGTCGATTCCTCCGTGCTGGAGCATATGCAACGCACCGAGGCGGCGGTGACCGCCTACCAGGCGATCGACCGCAATCGCGAGGGGCTGCAGATCACCTTCGTGATGATCTTCGCCATCGGCACGCTGC
>NZ_JBFUIP010000807.1:0-669 GCF_056401815.1 Aminobacter sp. P4_D5
CCTCCTATCGCAGCCTCGCGGACCTCTTCGGCCTTCCCTACACGCAGCTCTTCGCCAAGGAGGTGAAGCGGGACCGCAAGGGCAATCGCTGCAATTCCGACATCGAGGTCGATGTCGGGGAGCTGGTGCGGGCGGTCGGGGCGATCACGGCATGACCACGCCATCGCAGCGGAGGACGTGCGGATGGTGAGGGAAATCCCGATTCCGGCTCCGGAGCTCGCCAGCGCGCCGCGCGTGATCCGCGACATCTCGGCGCGCGTCCCGGGCTACGGCTTCCGCACCATCCTCGACGTCGGCGCCAACCTGGGTCAATCCTGCCTGCCGCTGGCCCAGGCCATGCCCGAGGTGCGGATCTATGCCTTCGAGCCCGCCGCCCGCAGCTTCGCGAAGCTCCAGGCCAATGTCGCGGATCATCCGAACATCGAGCCGATCAACCTCGCCCTGGGGATGACGACGGAGCGTGGCGTCATGATCGCCGCCGGGACCTCGTTCATCAATCGGCTCACCTCGCCGACGCCGTCGGTGGGCCGCCCCACACTCGCGCAGGCGCTGGGGCGGRAGCCCGGAGGCCCGCCGCTCCCGGTGCCCGAATCCCTGCCGCGGAAGGTCCGGCGGCAGGAGGTCGGAATCATCGCCGGCGCGGACTTCTGCCGGGACCGGGGCATCGAC
>NZ_JBFUIP010000808.1:0-669 GCF_056401815.1 Aminobacter sp. P4_D5
GCGCCGGACAGGGCGCGCGGAATGCTGCCGCTCTCGACGATGCGTTGCGCCACTGCCGGATCCTGCACGGCGGCTGACGTCTCGGCTTCCAGCTTCGCGAGCCGGTCCGTCGGCACCCCGCGCGGCGCGAAGAGGCCGAACCAGCCGACGGAGACGAGGTCCACGCCCGCCTCCTTCAAGGTCGGCACATCGGGGAAGGCGGGGGCGCGCTCGGCGCTCGTGACGGCCAGCGCCTTCATCCGGCCGGCCCGCACGAGGCCGGCGGCGGCGGCGATGGTCTGGAACATCACCTCCACGCGCCCGGCCATGACGTCGCTATTGGCGGCGCCGGTCTCGCGATAGGGGACGTGGGTCAGGTTCAGCCCGGTGGCGATGCTGAACTGTGCGCCGGCCAGGTGCAGCGAGGTGCCGTTGCCGATCGAGGCGTAGTTCATCGGCCGCGTGCGGGCGAGGGCGATGAAATCCGCGACGCTGCTTATCGGCAGTTCCGTCGGCACGACCATGATGTTGGGCACGATCGCGATGAGGCCCAGAGGGGAAAAGTCGCGATCGGGATCGAAGGGCAGGGAGGCATAGAGGAAGCGGTTCACGGCGATGGGAACGCCGTTGAGCATGATGGTGCTGCCGTCGCCGCCAGCCTGCGCCGCGGCCGCCGTGCCGATGTTGCCC
>NZ_JBFUIP010000809.1:0-669 GCF_056401815.1 Aminobacter sp. P4_D5
GAGCAGGCTTCGCGCCGCCACCACCATGGGCTCGACCTTGTCGGTCTCGATGTTCACCTGCTGGAAGGCGACGCTGACGCCCATCGCGCCGAGGATGGCGGAGAGGACGATCACGATCCCGATCAGGATCACGAAGATGAGAACGGGGTGCGGCACCCGGTTGCCCACGCGCTCCACCACGTCGAGCATCTTCTGCATGGCGGTCTTGGGGGCGGCGGCGCTCATCTTTTCGTTCCTGATCTAGCGCGCGAGCGCGTCGAGGATGCGGGCCCAGGAGCGAATGCCGCGCCGGAAGCACTCCAGGTCGTATTTTTCGTTGGGGCTGTGGATGCGGTCGTCCTCCAGGCCGAAGCCGGCCAGGATCACGTCCATCCCCAGCGCCTTCTTCAGCTCATGCGTCACCGGGATGGAGCCGCCGCCGCCGATGAAGACACCGGGCTTGTTCCACTCGTCGGTCAGCGCCTGGCGGGCCTTCTCGAATTCCGGCGCGTCGATCGGGAAACGGATGGCCTGGCCCGAGCCGTGCTCGATGAACTCGGCGCGGCAGTCGGCGGGGATGCTGGCCTGCACATAATCGCGGAAGGCCTTGCGGATCGCATGCGGATCCTGGTCGAAGACCAGCCGGAAGGAGATCTTCGCGGAGGCCATGGCGGGGATCACCGTCTTGAA
>NZ_JBFUIP010000810.1:0-668 GCF_056401815.1 Aminobacter sp. P4_D5
TCCCTACCCGGCTCCAGACGAAATCCTGATAGAATCGCGCCATCAGCCGGTCGGTATAGGCGCCGAGGTTGAGGAAGCCCTCGGCCTGGCGGCGCAACGGCGAGTCGAAATGCGGCGTCAGCAAGCCAGCGAGCTGCGCGAAGGCGATGGCGTCCACGCCCGAAGGCTGGTCGCCCATCAGATAGGGCTTGTCGCCCAGGATCGCGGACAGGCTCTGCAGCGAGCGCGTGCCGAGCCATTCGATCTCGTCCGGCTCATGCCGCGTGGTGCCCACCGCGCGGAAGGTGGTGGAGACCCGCGCCTTGAGCTGTTCGATCATCGCCGCCCGCTGGGCCTCCGGCATCCCGTCGAAGAGACGCGCCGGGCCGCGCTCGAAGTTCTCCGGCATGAAGTAGCGCGGCCAGGCGGCCGTCCACCCGAAATGGTTCTCCACCATGCGCTCGATCGCCCAGGATTCGGCCCGCTGGCGCGCATCCAGCCCGGCGTCGAGGTCGAAGCCGTATTTCCATTCGAGATGCAGACGAATGAAGGTTGAATCCGCCACCAACTCGCCCTCGTCGTCGATGAAGGGGAGCTGGCCCTTGGGCGATTGCGACGGCATGGCCTGCCGCAGCTCGAACTCAAGACCCGCCTGGCGTAGCTGCACGGCCGTCTTCATCGTGTTGGCG
>NZ_JBFUIP010000811.1:0-667 GCF_056401815.1 Aminobacter sp. P4_D5
GCAAAAGAACAATCTAGTGATTGGCCCTGGTGGCGAACCGTGCGACCTCCACGATTTCATGGAGGATTTTGTTGCACGGAGAGGCGATCCAACAGTCGAAACTACCGAGCCGCGCGTATGGTTCTTTGACCGAAAGCCAACAAACTCCCCAAGAACCATCCATGGATATATTAGCTACGGCACACATGGATTTGAAAGTAAATTCGAAGACTTGAAGACCCGTAAGGAGAAATATAGCCGCCAATCTAGTGACCTCGAAGAAATTCCTCTATACTTTCAAATTTGGGTCCCTGACGATTCAACCTGCGCGATGATGGCCTTTCAGTCATTTCTGGGACGGTCCTGCGTTACATTTGTTCGCAACGCCCTGATGAAAGATTTCCAGCACAAATTTCCGAACTACATTATGCTTTTCAACGTAGTCGCTCCGGCGGGATCGGTGATGGACGAACGGCCTGTCAAATCTCTGACGTTCAGCCGACGACGGTCTCGAACTGACAACGCGGACGCATACTTGCTCGGAAAGAAAATTGAYGAGGTCGAAGTAGATGTTTCGATTCGAGCGAAAAGGCGCGGCAGTTACATCTCAACATTCAAAGAAATAAAAACAATGGTCGACGGATCCTCAGGAGATCAAATCGTATCATTCGATGGCGACAGATACGAG
>NZ_JBFUIP010000812.1:0-667 GCF_056401815.1 Aminobacter sp. P4_D5
GGTGCCATCGTGTCCCCGCCCGATGCCGTCTCGGCCCGTGCGGTGCTCCAGCGCGTCCGCCTGCCCCGGCGGATCATGACGCTCCTCGAAGGGGAGAGCCTCCTCAACGACGCCACCGGCCTGGTGCTGTTCCGCTTCGCGGTGGCGGCGGTGCTCACGGGCGCCTTCGACGCCGGCGACGCCGTGATGAGCTTCGCGATGCTGGCCATGGGCGGCGTTGCGGTCGGCGCTGCGATCGGGGCCGTCTGGGTACTGCTGGTCCGGCGGCTGGGCGAGGACGACCTGGTGATCGCGGCCACCGTCCTGGTCTGTTGGGCGGCCTATCTGGTGGCGGAGACGCTGCACGTTTCCGGTGTCTTCGCGACGGTGACGGCGGGCCTGGTCGGCGGATGGTACCAGCATGTCGTTCTGTCCGCCCGGATGCGGATCCGCGGCACCGCCTTCTGGACCGTGATGATCTTCCTGTTCGAGGCCTCGGTCTTCATCCTGATTGGCCTCACGCTGCGCGGCGTGCTCGAGCGCGTGGGCGGGTTCGAACTCGTCTTCGACCAGATGGCCTGGCCCGCTTTGGCCATCATCCTGGCCGCCACGGTGGCGCGGTTCGTCTGGGTCTTCGGATCCGATCTTGTCATCCTGGCGGCACAGCGGCTCCGGATCACCGACAAGG
>NZ_JBFUIP010000813.1:0-667 GCF_056401815.1 Aminobacter sp. P4_D5
GTCTATGCCATCACCTTCAACCAGCAGGGCCTGATGGCGGCGGTCGCGGWGAACGGTTCGAAGATCACGCGCATCAATCCGAGCTAGGTGCGATGTTCGAAGCCGGTCGCTGACGCGGCCGGCTTCGTCCTATGAGTTCCCCAGACTGGACACGGTGCTCACGGCCGAGGCCAGGATCACCGTGTTGAACCAGAAGGCCGTCAGCCCGTGCAGCAGCACCATGCGGCGCATGCGGGGCGTGTTCGTCGTCGCATCGCTGACCTGGAAGGTGCAGCCGACCACGAAGGCGAAGTAGATGAACTCGCCGAAGGGCGGTTCGTCGGTGCCGCCGGGGAAGTCCAGCCCCTTGTCGTTCATCCAGAACTCGTGCGCGTATTCCTGCGCGAAGAGCAGGTGGACGTAGAACCACGTTGCGATGATCGTGAAGATCGAGAAGACCTGCTCCCTCGCCTCCTGCTTTCCGCCGGCCAGCAGCATCGCCACGATCACCAGCGAGGCCGTCGCCGCCAGCAGCGAGACGGTGATCACGACGGCACGTCCTTCGGCCAGGGCACAGGCCCGCTCGCGCATCGCGTCAGGATCCGCATCGCCGAGATAAAAGAGGAGCAGCGCGGCATAGACGGCGACATTGCCGCACCAGCCGAGCATCGCCGCCTCGCGCCAGGAC
>NZ_JBFUIP010000814.1:0-667 GCF_056401815.1 Aminobacter sp. P4_D5
GGTTCAAGCCGCTGCCCAGCCCCGGCGTGGTGATCCCGGCATCCATGAATTCCGAGGCGACCCGTCGGTTGGTCCGGCCCTCTGCCACGAGCCGGGCGACCTCGTCGCGAATCGGCGGCAGGGCGAGATAGGTGTCCGGAAAGGGCCCCGGATCGCGCAGGCGGTTCAGTGGCGACCGATCCGTAGCACGGAAATCCGGGCCGCTCAGGGCTGCCTGGGCCACGGCCGTGTCGTTGCGCGACAGCGCGCGGGAGGCGGCGAGCAGCGCAGGCACGGTGGTCTCGGGCGTCGCATCGGGGGCGATCGCCAGCGCTTGCCGGCCCTCCTGCACGCCGCGTCGCAGGGCGAAGAGATAGGAATCCGGCAGGGTCGAGAGCCGGCCGCCCGGCCGCCCCTCGCCGCCCAGCCATTCCAGCCGCGCGACGGCCAGCGCGGTCTCAGCCGGGTGGCCTTCGAGCGCCGTGCCGCCTCGGTCGAAATCGGCCACGGCGCGATCCAGGATCACTGGCAGAGGCTGCGCCACCACGCCCCCGGCGAGTTCCGTCGGTGGCTCCGCTGGCGGGGGCCGGGTCATCTCCGCACAGGCGGAGAGCGCCAGAAGGCCGGCCAGCAGCCCCGCCCTCACAGGCGGCGGCTGTTGATGGAGGGGCTGTTGCCTTCGAATTGG
>NZ_JBFUIP010000815.1:0-667 GCF_056401815.1 Aminobacter sp. P4_D5
CGGCTGTGCAGCACGCTCATGCCGCTGATCTTCGCCCTGATGGCCTCGTCCAGCGCATCCCAGGCGGCAATGCCATTGGCGTAACGCGTCTCGCCCGAGACGGGCGGGACCTCCAGCGCATGCAGGAAGGTGAAGAGCGCGGCCTTCTCCAGATGGTAGTGGTCGGTGTGCCAGTTGAGCCCGACCTTAGGCGCGCCGACGGGCTTGCCGTCCTCCATCGCATTGCCGACGACGAAGACCTCCGGATGCCCCTTCACGCAGAGGTGCTGAAGACTGTGGATGTCGAGCCGGTCGCCGAAGCGACGGGAGAAGTCGACATAGCCCTGGACGGAGAGATGCGTCTGGTCGCGGATCAGCAGCAGCGTCTTCTCCACGCAAGCGCCGCGGAGGATGGCGGTGACCTCCGCATCCTCCGGCGCGGCGAGATCGACGCCGGACACCTCCACGCCGATGGACGGCTCCAGGTCGCGCACGGTCAGGCCACGGCGCACCGCAGCGGCGCGCCAGGCGATGAGACCCGCCGCCATCACACCACCTCCTGCACGAGGCGGAGCCGCCGCTTGTCCGCGTCGCTGGTGAGAAAGCGCGTGTAGAGCGGCAGGGCGGCCTGCTGGAAGGGCGCCTTGTCAGGGTCGGTGACGACGGCGCCCGCGGTCACGGCCTGGGC
>NZ_JBFUIP010000816.1:0-667 GCF_056401815.1 Aminobacter sp. P4_D5
CGATGGATCAGCTCGTCGCGGCCGCGCCAGCCGAGCAGCGCCTCGATCTCTGCGCTGCGGTGGCCGGCGATGCGCGTCGCATCCGGCGCGTCATAGGCCGACAGGCCGCGGGCCAGTTCGCGTCCCGCCTCGTCGCGGACGCTCACCGCGTCTCCGCGCGAGAAATCGCCTTCCACCGCGCGTACGCCGGCCGGCAGCAGCGAGCCGCCGCGCAGCAGTGCCCGCGCGGCCCCGGCATCCACCACCAGCGCGCCATGCGGCTGCAGCGAGCCGCCGATCCAGCGCTTACGCGCGGTGCGGCCCTCGGGCGAGGCCAGGAACCAGGTGCAGCGCTCGCCGGCTTCGAGGCGCGCCAGCGGATGCGGCGCATGGCCGAGCGCGATCGCCATGGCACAGCCCGCGCCCGTCGCGATGCGCGCCGCGATCAGCTTCGTGCGCATGCCGCCGGAGGAATAGCCGGGCGGCGGATCGCCGCCCATCGCCATGATCTCGTCGGTGAGCCGCTCGACCACCGGCAGGTGCGTCGCGGCCGGGTCCTTGCGCGGATCCGCGCTGTAGAGGCCGTCGATGTCGGAGAGCAGGATCAGCGCGTCGGCCGCGATCATCTCGGCCACCCGCGCGGCCAGCCGGTCATTGTCGCCGAAGCGGATCTCGGCGGTCGCGACCG
>NZ_JBFUIP010000817.1:0-666 GCF_056401815.1 Aminobacter sp. P4_D5
GGCCGACATCTTGAGATGGGAAGCCATGCCCGGCCCGTTGAAGGAGATGAAGGGCAGGCCCGACCAGTTCCCGACCACCTGCGCCAGCCCGCCGCCCAGGGAATGGCCGCAGATGCTGATGGGGCGGCCGAAGGCATTCTCCTTGGCCCAGTTCACCATCGCGAAGGCACTGCCGGCCATGTTGGGGATCACGTTCACGCCGATGCGGACATTGCCGGAATTCTGCGAGACCGGCGCGGTGGTCAGCCCGCCCTTGGTGCCGGAGAAGCCGACGATGATCTCGTCGCGCGTCTCGAACACGCCGCCCTGGTAGCCATTGCCGTACCAAGTGGCCCATTCCCATTTCTGGACGGTCCATTCGCCCGGCGCGTCGACCGCCGATCCAGCCCGGGCGTAGCAAGCCTGGGCGATGTCGACGTAAGTCTCGATGGTGGCCAAGTCGTTCCGCTCCCGTCCGAATTCGCCATTGATGCGAAAAATAGACGGAAGCGGCAATCCGACGTTGACGATAGGTCCGATCGGACGGGCCTATGGCCTCAGGCCAGATGGGCCTCCAGCATCCACAGCGCCTTGTCGAGCGTGCGCGAGATGCCCGTGAAGAGGTCCGCGGTGTCGGCGTCGCCGGCCTCGGCCGCGGCGTCGATCGCCTCGCGGGTCGTGGTGGCC
>NZ_JBFUIP010000818.1:0-666 GCF_056401815.1 Aminobacter sp. P4_D5
GGCCTGGGGTGAGCCCTGGACCGGCGCCATCGGCCGCGACTGGATGGTGCCGGAGCTCTTCACCGACATGGCCCGCGCGCTGGAGCGCGCCTGCTTCGACTACGTGCTGATCGAGGACAGCTCCTGTGTCGGCGAGAGCGATGGCGGCTCGCGCGAGGTCTACCTGACCAACGGCCTCGCCGTGCCGCGGCAGGATCCGGCCGTGACGGGGACGCTGATGGCGGCCGCCACCCAGCGCATCGGCATCGTGCCGACCTTCGCGACCTTCACCCATCCGCCCTACCTGCTGGCGCGCATGATCGCCTCGATGGACCAGGCCTCGTCGGGCCGCATCGGCTGGAACATGGTCACGGGCAGCAGCGACTACGCCGCCAGGAACTACGGCTTCCAGGACGGGCTGCCGGAGCACGACCTGCGCTACGACATGGCCGACGAGTACATGAAGGTGGTGAACGGCCTCTGGGACAGCTGGGAGCCGGGGGCCATCCTCGCCAATACCGAGACCGGCGTGCTGGTCGACCACACCAAGGTCCACAGCATCGACTTCCAGGGCCAATGGTACAGCTGCCGCGGGCCGCTCAACTCCGGCCCCTGCCCGCAGGGGCGGCCCGTCATCGCCCAGGCCGGCGGCAGCCCACGCGGCCGGCAATTCGCCTCGCTCTATGC
>NZ_JBFUIP010000819.1:0-666 GCF_056401815.1 Aminobacter sp. P4_D5
GTGTGCAGGTAGCGGAAGCTCTCGCTCATTCTCGGGTCTCCTTTTGATGTGATGGCGTCAGGCGGTGAAGCGTTCTGGATCGACGGCCAGGACGAAGAGCCCGGCCGCCTTGGCCGCCTCCAGCGTGGCCGTCCGCTCCGCGAGTATGGTACGGCCGGCCTCGATGGCAATGCCGCGCAACCCCGCGGACCTAGCCCCGGCCACCGTCATGGGCCCGACCACAGGTGCGTCGATCCGCATTTCCTGCCCCGTCTTCGAGAGCTTGACCAGCACGCCACCAGGACCGTCGCGGCGTAGCTCACCAGCGCGGGCGATCAGCGCATCCGTGCCTTCCACCGCCTCGATCCCGAGCACCATGCCCTGCTGCACCACAACGGCCTGCCCGACATCGACAGGAGCGAGGCAACGCAGGGTCTCGATGCCGCGGGCAATGTCCGCCCGCGCCATCGCATCCGGCTCAGCGCCCAACAGGAGTCCAGCCTCGGCCGCCGTGCTGTCCTCGATGAGGGATTGCGGCGAGATGACTTCGAAACCCTCCTCGCCGAGCACCTGCACCACCGCCTTGAACAGCGCGTCATCGCCCGAGAGGATCGCGACGCCGACGCGCGCCATGGCCTTCGCCATCCAGACATCGGGCAGGAGCGAGAGCATCGAAGGCCGCTTCAC
>NZ_JBFUIP010000820.1:0-665 GCF_056401815.1 Aminobacter sp. P4_D5
CCCTTCGCGATCGAGAAGAAACTGGCGGCGGCGTAGCGCCGCTGCGGGGCTTGCTGGAAGCTTGGGGACTGGCGCCGTGCCACGGCGCGGGCGGCTATCCCCGCGGCCGCGGCACGCTGGCGAGGATCGCTGCGCCCAGCGCCAGCATCACCAGCACCACCGTCATCCCCGCGCGCTGGCTGCCCGTCGCGCCCGTGACGAGCGCCAGCAGGGCCGGCCCCAGGAAACCCGTAGCCCGACCGGAGAAGGCGAAGAGGCCGAAATAGGCGGTCACCTCCGCCGGCGGCGCGAGATGCGCCATCAGGCTGCGGCTCGCCGCCTGGGACGGGCCGAAGAACAGGCCCAGCATCACGCCCAGCACCCAGAAGACCGTCTTGCTCTCCACCAGCAGCATGCCGCCGCCCAGGGCCATGAGCGCGAGGATCGCGATGAGGACGGTGCGCTTCGCGCCCAGCCGTTCCTCGACCCAGCCGCCACCGAAGGCGCCGATGCCGCCGCTCACGTTCAGCGCGATGCCGAAGAGCAGGATCTCCTCGAAGCCCATGTGGTAGACGCCCGCAGCGAAGACCGCGCCGAAGGCGAAGAGCACGTTCAGCCCGTCCGTGTAGAAGAGCCGCGCGAGCATGAAGCGCAGGATCGCGGGATGGCGCGGCAGGCCCCGCAGC
>NZ_JBFUIP010000821.1:0-665 GCF_056401815.1 Aminobacter sp. P4_D5
CTCGGAGCGCCGCCCATCGGGCGGCCACCGCGGCCGCGCCGGCGGGTCGCCGCCTCGGCGATCTGCTCGTCGGTGACGGGGTCCAGCCCCTCCACCTCGAGGCGCGGGATCGGCGCGCCCGTCAGCTTCTCGATGGCCTGGATCAGCTTGCCGTCATCGGCCGTCGCGATGGAGTAGGCATGCCCCTCGCGCCCCGCGCGGCCGGTGCGGCCGATGCGGTGGACGTAGTCCTCGGAGTGGAAGGGGACGTCGAAGTTGAAGACGTGGCTGAGACCGCCGATGTCGAGGCCGCGCGCCGCGACGTCGGAGCAGACCAGCAGGCGGATCTCATTCGCCTTGAAGGCGTTCAGCGTGGCGAAGCGCGCCGACTGGTCCATGTCGCCATGCAGCGCGCCGACCGAGAAGCCATGCCGCTTCAGCGACTTGTAGAGGATGTCCACGTCGACCTTGCGGTTGCAGAAGATCAGCGCGTTCTGCACCTGCTCGCGCCGGATCAGGCGGCGCAGCGCCTCGCGCTTGTCGCGGTCCTGCACGTAGATCACGCCGGTGGTGATCGTGGTGGCCACCGTCGCCGGGCGGCTGACGGTGATCTCCTTGGGGTTCTGCAGGAAGGCGTCGGCCAGGCGGCGGATCTCGGGGGCCATGGTGGCCGAGAAGAACAGCGT
>NZ_JBFUIP010000822.1:0-664 GCF_056401815.1 Aminobacter sp. P4_D5
GCTACCTCCCTGTCGTCGAACTTTGTCGTAGGCCGCAAGGCGCGGCAACGTGGCATCCCCTATGGCTGCGATAGGGCAGCAGCACACATCGCCCGTCCTCCTACGCAGAGCAGGCTTGTCCGGCTTCAGGGCGCAATTGGCAGCGTCGACCGCCCTCGGGCAAGAATGCCTCACAGGTCCTGATCCAAGAGCAGCCTGCCCGCCCTATAATGGGCGAGGCGGTGGCCAGGTTTGCGCAGGTCGGGCCGCCGGGAATGTCGCCACGCCCCGGGGGGCCACGGCACAGGGTTGAAGCCCACTGGCGGCAGGTCACTCGCGCGTTCCCCGGCAGCTCGCTCAGGGTCTAGCGCCCGAGCCGCTTGGATTGTGCACCATGTGCCGCCCAGCAGGATTGGCCGATGGCGGGAAGAGGCGGGGCCTATCGGCGCTCCGGCGCCGTGCCTTCCGCGGCACGCCTTAAATGATCGCCCACGCGACCAGCGACCCGAACGCGATGACCGGCGGCACAATGCGGGCAGTGAGCAAGGTGAAGACAAGCCAGCGAATGAATTTGCGACGGTGGCATCTTGGTTGCGGCGATGGCGTGCGAGTGCTCCCTTATTGAGAGGGCTAACTTCGGGGGATGTAATTTTGCCAGCACACGGCGCGCCGCTCATTGCTATCA
>NZ_JBFUIP010000823.1:0-663 GCF_056401815.1 Aminobacter sp. P4_D5
CTGGAGCAGCCACGCCGCCATCCGCATCTGTCGCGCGCTGGAGGATGTCGGCGTCTTCTGGGTGGAGGACCCCATCAACAAGATGGATGACGTCCGCACCCTCGCCGATCTGCGGCGCCAGACCCGCACACCGATCTGCGGCAGCGAGACGTTGGGCGGCGTGGTGCCCTTCCGCGACCTGCTGGCGGGCGATGCGATCGACATGGTGATGCTCGACCTCGCCTGGTGCGGCGGGCTGACGGAGGGTCGCAAGATCGCGGCGCTCGCAGAGGCCTATGCGAAGCCGCTGGCGCCGCACGACTGCACCGGCCCGGTGACCTTGATGGCCGGGCTGCACCTGGCCCTGCACGCGCCCACCGCGATCTTCCAGGAGGTGGTGCGCGCGACGCTCGCCACCTGGTACCGCGACCTCGTCACGGACTTGCCCGTGCTGCGCAATGGCATGGTGCAGGCGCCCACGGCGCCGGGCCTCGGCATGAAGCTGCAGGATGCGGTGCGGACGCGGCCGGACGCCGTGGTGCGCGAGAGCGCGAAGTCATAGGCGCCCGATGCTGATCCGCATCGTCGGCGCGCATGCCCCGCAGGCGGAACGCCTGCAGGCCTTGCTCGGCACGGGGCATGAGGTCGTGCCGATGCCGAAGCTGCCCGCGGCGGGGCCGATCC
>NZ_JBFUIP010000824.1:0-663 GCF_056401815.1 Aminobacter sp. P4_D5
CCAGGATCGCCGTCGTGCAATTGGGGTTGGCGATGAGGCGGTGGTCGCCGATCGCGTCGGCATTCACCTCCGGTACCACCAGCGGCACGTCGGCCTCCAGCCGGAAGGCGGAGGAGTTGTCGACGACGGCGACGCCCTCGGCGGCCAGGGCACGCGCATGGGCCTTGGCGAAGTCGCCGGAGACGGCGAGCAGAGCGAGGTCGAGATGGCGGGCCGCCTCGAGGCTGTATTCCTCGATCGTGATCTCGCCGAAGGGCGTTTTCGTTTTCGTGCCGGCGCTGCGCGTCGAGGCGAAGAGCTTGAGCTCCGTCACCGGAAAGCGCCGCTTCGCGAGCACTTCCACAATTTCCTTACCGACCGCGCCCGTGGCGCCGATCACGCCGACCCGCATGTGCAGGATCCCTTCGAGTTAGAAACGGGGACGGATTTAGCGCGGTGAGCGCGCCAAGGCCAATGCCGGGACCGCAAGTCAGGCCGGCGCAGGTTCGGTGCGCCGTCGGAGGATCCGACGGCGACGCGGCCGGCGGCGCCCAGCTGCCAGAGACGCCGGGCGCCTCAGTAGCGCGGCGAAGCCAAGCCGCCGGAGGCGGCGCCCGGCGTTTGAGGGCACGGAAAATTCAAACAGGCACCAGCCGGGTCAGCCGCGAGGGGTTCATCTCCGCC
>NZ_JBFUIP010000825.1:0-662 GCF_056401815.1 Aminobacter sp. P4_D5
GCCCGACATGGGCATCGCCGGCGGCTTTACGGGCGTGAAGGCCATCGCGCACCTCGCCGCGGCGCACGGCGTCTTCATTCAGCCACACAATTGCGGCGGGCCGATCTCGACCGCCGCCTGCGTGCAGCTGTCCCTCTCCATTCCGAATTTCCTGATCCAGGAGCTCTTTCCGGTCTGGCCGGAGGATGACCGCCTCGACCTCGTGGAGGCGCCGCTGGAGAGAACAGTCATGAAGGGCCGCATGCCACGCCCGAGCGGAGCGGGCCTCGGCGTCACACTCAATGCGGACTACCTGAAGCGCTGCGAGCGGATCGAGAGCTAAGCCAGGATGGCCCGGGGGATCACGAGGATGTGCGCGCCGGGGATCACGTAGCGGATCTTCGTCGCCATGTCCTCGGCCATCCGGTGCACCTCGCCGATCGGCCGGCTCGCGTTGAAGCCGACCTCGATCTCGATCCAGGCATCGCTGCCCTGGGTGCGCGTCCGGACCTCCAGCAACTCGTCATAGGCCTCGAAGCTGGCGGCCAGGGCCCGGTTGATGGTGGCCTGCTGCCGGTCGTTCAGGGCGCGGTCGATGAGATGCGGCAGCGATTCCTGAATCATCCGCGCACCGAAGGTCAGCATGACCGCGACCACGATCAGCGTGCCGACGATATCCGCCC
>NZ_JBFUIP010000826.1:0-662 GCF_056401815.1 Aminobacter sp. P4_D5
GACCAGGCTCAAGCGCGACGGGGTGATCGACCTGCCTTCGGGCCGCCAGGTCGTCATCCACGACCGTGGCGCCTTGCAGTCGCGCGCCGAGACCGCCTGAATTCTCAGTCCATCCGGCCATCCCGCGGAGCAATCGCGGCGCCGATCGCCAGGTCCAGCCCCGGCTCCGTGACGTCGGCGAGTTGCAGGATCGCCAGTTCCTCGAAGGCCAGCGCACGGCGGCATCCCAGGAAGAAGCAGCGCAGCATGTAGCCCAGGGCCTGCGCGTCGCCATCGGCCTCGGCCAGCGCGATCCCGAGATCCTGCACATGCACGAGGTCGGTCACCCGCTGGCTGCGGATGCGAGCAACCAGCGCCTGGCACACGGCGCCCCGCCCGCCCTGGTCCAGGAGCCTGTCGAGCAGAACGTCCTCCTCGCGCTGCCGCAGAAGCGCCGTCAGTTCGCCGATCAGAACCTCGCTGTCCCCGCAAGGCGGGGCCGGCAGGTCGTCGGCGATGGCCTCCAGCCGGTCGCAGAGGGAGCGCAGCCGCGCATGCTCGGCCAGCCTGTCGCGGATACGCCCCATGAGGCAGGACTGCCGACCGTCTTCGCCTTCACCCGTCAATGGCGCACCCCCATGCCGAGACCGGCTGTATCGCCCGCGGGAGGGCCAGCCCGCGTT
>NZ_JBFUIP010000827.1:0-662 GCF_056401815.1 Aminobacter sp. P4_D5
TGGCTAGCCATCCTGCCGGGGGTCGCGATCACCCTGACGGTGGTGGGCTTCAACTTTCTGGGCGATGGGTTGCGCGACGCGCTCGACCCACGCCTGCGCATGGACCCGTGACGAATGACAAAAAGGAGGCTCGCGACATGACGTTCCGCATCACCCGCCGCGGCGTGCTGGCTGGTTCCACCGGTTCGGCCGCGATGCTGGCCGCGCCCACCGTCTGGGGACAGTCGATCAACCGGGACCGCATCATCTTCGCGATGACGCAGGAACCCGTGCAGTTCAATCCGCTGCTCTACGTCAACGCTGGCACCGAGAACGTGCCGGAAGCCTGCCTCTTCGACGCGCTGTGGGACGTGAACGACAAGGGCGACTTCATCCCCAACCTCGCGGTCGAGGTTCCCTCGCGGCAGAATGGCGGCATCTCGGCCGACGGGCTGACCTGGACGGTGAAGCTCAAGCCCGGCGTGAAATGGTCCGACGGCCAGCCCTTCACCGCGAAGGACGTAGAGTTCACCTACCAGACCATCATGAACCCCGCCGTGGCCGTGCGCAGCCGTTCGGGCTTCGACCTGATCAAGGCCTTCCGCGTGAAGGATGACCTGACGGTCGAGATGGAGCTGTCGCGGCCCTTCCTGCCGTTCCTCTGGGCCTGGCAGAACATGCAC
>NZ_JBFUIP010000828.1:0-661 GCF_056401815.1 Aminobacter sp. P4_D5
AACGCCATTCTCTACCGCAACCTCCCCTACGACTGGGAGAAGGACTTCCTGCCCGTCGGCCAGTTTTGCTCGACGGCGCATGCGGTGGTCGTGCACCGCTCCATCCCCGCCGAGAATTTCACGGACCTCATCGGCTGGATCCGCGCCAATCCCGGCAAGTTCAACTTCGCCTCGGCCGGCGTGGGCGCTTCCACGCATCTGCTGATGGAGGATATCGGCGCGCATCTCGGCCTCGAGATGGTGCACGTCCCCTATCGCCAGAGCACCCAGGCCATGACCGACCTGCTCTCCGGCCGCATCCACGCCCGCTGCATGGGCCTGCCCGAGGCCGAGACGGTGCGTGGCGTCGCCAGCGTCCGGCCGCTCGCCATCACCAGCGCGGAGCGCCGCGACGCCTGGCCGGGCGTGCCGACGGTGGGCGAGAGCATCCCGGGCTTCACGGGCCTCGCCTATTTCGGTCTCACCATGCGGACCGGCACCCCGCCCGAGGCCGTCGCGCGCATCTCGGCGGCGCTGAACGAGGCCCTGGCCGATCCCCGCGTGAAGGCGGGCTACGAGCGCGTCGGCGCCGACATCGCGCCGCGCAACACCCCCGAGGACTTCTACCGCGTCACCCGCGCCGATGCGGAGCGCTGGGGTCCCCTCATCCGACGTCTCAACC
>NZ_JBFUIP010000829.1:0-661 GCF_056401815.1 Aminobacter sp. P4_D5
ACCGGAATCCGGCAGCTCGTCCCGCCCATGCTCGCCGAAGACGAAGGGGACTGCGAAGGCCCGCCCCAGGACCCTGCGGGGATCGGCCGTATCCATGACGGCGAAGGCGGTGTCGAGGTGATGCTCGAAATGCGGCGACTCGAAATAGAGGTTCGCCACCGGGTCGTGCCGCATGAATTCCGGCCAGAGCCGGTCGAACGTCGCGTCGAAGATCTGTGCCCGCAGATCCGGCCGCGCGCGGATCGTGACCAGCTCGAGCATCCCGGTTTCCCCCGTGACGGAAGCCTCTCGCATCCGTTGTGATGCCGTGTAGCATCGGCGAATCAGGGAGTGAAACGAATGCAGCTCGGCATGGTCGGACTGGGCCGGATGGGCGCCAATATCCTGCGCCGCGTGATGAAGGCAGGGCATGTCGGCGTCGCCTATGACCGCGACGAAGCCACCGTCGCCGCGCTGGTCGCTGAGGGCGCGCAGGGCGCATCTTCGATCGCGGACCTCGTCGCCAGCCTCAGTGCACCCCGCGCCGTCTGGGTCATGCTCCCCGCGGGCGAGGCCACCGAAGCCACGCTGCTCGAGCTGCACAGCCTGCTGCACGAGGGCGACATCCTCATCGAGGGCGGCAACTCCTTTTGGAAGGATTCCGCGCGCCGCGGCGCAGAGG
>NZ_JBFUIP010000830.1:0-660 GCF_056401815.1 Aminobacter sp. P4_D5
ACTCATATCTTGAGGTAACCTCAGGCGAGACCTAGCACGCGCAGTTCGGAGATGGCTGCGCGTATAGGCGTAAACCCTGCCACCGCCTCTAATCCGGCCAGCCTGATCGATTGAGCCTCCTCCTCGCTCAGGGAAAACATTCGTTGGAGCGTTTCATCCACCGCTCCCAAATCATTTGTGTCAGTAAGGAAACCACTAACGCAATCATCAATGAAGTCCGACGAGCCGCCCAGGCGCGGCGCGAGGGAGATACATCCGCAGGCCATCGCCTCCGCTGCGCTACGGCCAAAGGCCTGGTAATCTGAAAGGTCGAGAAAGAATTCCGCTCGTCGTAGGTGTTCCGCGACCTCCGCCTGACGAAGGTGGCCGAGCATCTTTAGGCCGTCAGGACATTGCATACCGTGCTGCTCCAGTTCCTCCGCCGACGCACCGAAGGCTGCTACGTCCAAATCGCCGAATTCGCCGGAGGCCAAACGTCCCAATATTGCGAGAGTCCGACGAGGAGCTCGCCTGGGCGTGCTGGGACGCACCATTGCTAGGACAAGGCGCCGGCTGGTAACGTTAGAGCGAGACGGTCGAAATATTTGATGGTCTATGCTAGGAACAACCATCGATGTTTCTTGCCCATGACAATTACTAACCATGTCCACGAGCCAAGTC
>NZ_JBFUIP010000831.1:0-660 GCF_056401815.1 Aminobacter sp. P4_D5
CACGAAGCGAGAACGCCATTGCGATGCAACAACCCAACGACCACAAGGGGTTGTGTTGAAGTGGAATCTGAGGAGCGTCAGCGATTCGTTCGCGCGAATCGGATCACGGCCTTGATTCGATAAGATTCCGAACCACCGATTCTCCGGCGTGATTCACGAAGTGTTCCTGGCGCGACCCATGTGCATTCCCAAGACTATAAGCCCTGCGGCATTGAGCAGAAGCGCCCCGGAAAAACCGAGATAGCCGCGCGTCACCGCCAGCAGGACCGGACCGATCGACTGACCCAGGAAGAAGTGGAAGGCGTGCAGCGAGACAGCCGAGGCGCGGGCCTGTGGCGCGATCTCCGTGACGCGGGTCTGCAGCGAGTTGTGCAGCATGAAGAAGCCAAGCCCCATGACGCCGCCGGCCATGACGAAGAGCCAGGCCCAGGGCGCGAGGGCGATCATCGCCAACCCGGTGGCCGCGAGACTGGCGCCCAGCCGCATCATCCGCCGCTGACCGAGATGCTTCAACGAGTAGGGCGCCATCAGCGTGTAGAGGAAGCCGCCGCCTCCGAAGGCACCGACCGTCAGCCCGGCCTCGCGCGTGCCGCCGATCCCCGTCTCGTAGAGATGGCTCGCGAAATAGGGAAAGCCCGAGAAGAGCAGCAGCCCCTCGGT
>NZ_JBFUIP010000832.1:0-660 GCF_056401815.1 Aminobacter sp. P4_D5
GACCTGTCCCGCTTCGTCTTCCGCTCCGGCAACCTGATGCGCCCGGTGCAGGAGCTGGCGAAGAGCCGGCCCGCCCGCATCGTCTTCTCCGAGGGTGAGGACGAGCGCACGCTGCGCGCCGTGCAGACCGTGCTGGACGAGGGCACGGCGCTGCCCATCCTCATCGGCCGCGCCGCCGTGGTTGAGGCAAAGGTGAAGGCGCTGGGCCTGCGCATGGCGCTGGGTTCCTCGGTGACGGTGCGGCACCCGACCGAGCAGCCGGAGTTCTTCGCGTCGCTCATCGAGGCCTACGAGCACAAGGTCGGCCGGCGCGGCATTGCGCC
Organism: Aminobacter sp. P4_D5; assembly: GCF_056401815.1. Lineage (NCBI taxonomy): Bacteria > Pseudomonadati > Pseudomonadota > Alphaproteobacteria > Hyphomicrobiales > Phyllobacteriaceae > Aminobacter > Aminobacter sp. P4_D5. The sequence goes on from NZ_JBFUIP010000832.1 coordinate 324, forward strand.
CTCGGCCGCCGATCGGCGCTTCTCCAGCCGCCCCGGCGTCGCCGCCGCCATGATGCTGGAGGCCGGCCATGCCGACGCCGCCATCACCGGGGGGCTCGGCGACTGGATGCAGGAATGGGAGGACGCGCTGGACTGCATCGGCAAGCGTCCGGATGTGAGCCGCGCATATGCGCTCTCGGCCTGCATCACCCAGGGCGGCACGCTCTTCTTCGCCGACACGCATCTGCTGCTGGACCCGACGGCCCAGCAGCTCGCCGAGATGACCATGCTGGCCGCCGAGGAGGTGCGCCGCTTCGGCCTGCCGCCCAAGGTGGCGCTGCTGAGCCACTCCTCCTTC
>NZ_JBFUIP010000833.1:0-659 GCF_056401815.1 Aminobacter sp. P4_D5
GATCACCTCATCGCCCCGCACGGCGTCGTTGGTGGCGAGCGAGACCACGCGATCGCGCAGGGTGGCTGTCTGGGTCTCGATCAGATCCAGCCGGGCCACGGCGCGCCGTAGCGCCGCCTCCGTCTCCAGCCCCTTGCCGCCGGTGGACGCATCGGACAGCCCGCCGCGTGCGAAGGCCTGGCGCAGATCGGCCTGCAGCCAGTTCAGCCGCACATCCTCCAGATGCGCATGCGGCGGCACCGCCGTCTCGCGGTCGCCCTGGTCGAGCACCGCGCGGGCGAGTTCCAGCACCCCTTCGACAAGCGTGTTCCAGCGCGCCGCTTCGATCGGCTGGCCCGGCTGCGCCTGCGCCAGGGGCGCGAGGCGGCCGAGCATCGCGGACAGGCGTGCGAGGGCTTCGACAGTCGGCATCGCCTAGCCTCCCCGGATGACACCACCTAGCTTGCTCCCGGTCGCGACGCCGGTCCGCGTATAAGTGGCAAGTTCCGTCTCGCGTTTCTGCACGGTGCCGGTGGCGGTGTACTGGCCGGCGACGTCGTTGAGCTTCTTCGTCGCCGGATCGTTCAGGAAGGCCTCGCGCCTGTCGTCCGGCTGCGCCTCGCCCACGGTCTGCACGCCGTTCAGCAGGGCCTGGCCCGTACGGGCGAGCTTGCTCGTGA
>NZ_JBFUIP010000834.1:0-659 GCF_056401815.1 Aminobacter sp. P4_D5
ACGGCGCGCCGGCCGGCACGCCGATGGCGGTCCGCCAGCGCCTGGCGACCGAGATCGACCGGATCGTGAAGTCGCCGGAGGTGACGGAGCGGCTGCTCTCCTGGGGCTCGGAGCCGGTCGGCGGCACTGTCGAGGACATGGAGCGCATTCTTGCCGACGAGCGGCGGCGCTGGAGCGACGTGGTGCGGATCGCGGGGATCGAGAAGGAGTGACGGGAGGGCCAAGCCCCTCCCGGAAGGCCGCTCAGGCCGGCAGGATCACCCGCTCCACATACTGCATGAAGTGCGAGGCCGGCGGCGTCTGAAGCCCCTTCACCTTCGCCTGCTCGTCGAAGCGGCGTAGCTGCACGGCCTCCTTGTACTGTGGCACCGCCTCGAATTCGGCGATCTCCCCAGGCGACATGGGGCCGCCCTGGAGGCTGAGGCTCAGGATGGAGTCCTTGGAGAGCTTGGCGAAGTAGTCCGGCTCCACCGCGCAGAGATAGCGCTTGGCGGCGACATGCAGCCGCACCGGCTCCGTCACATCAGGGCCGAACATGGAGACGAGGAAGTCGTAGCCGAGCTCCTCATGCTTGTCGTCCACGCCCTCCTCGGCGGGGTTGTCGCCGAGGTCGTGCACCATATGGCCGATGTCGTGCAGCAGCGCCGCCGCGATCAGAC
>NZ_JBFUIP010000835.1:0-658 GCF_056401815.1 Aminobacter sp. P4_D5
GGGTGCGCAGCACCTCGATGAAGGAGGGCTGCCGCATCGCCTCGCGCACCGCCTGGTTGAGCCGGTCGATGACCGGCCGCGGCGTGCGGGCCGGCGCGTAGATCGCCTTCCACAGCCCGCTGTCCAGCGTGCCGCCGAGCTCCAGGATGGTCGGCGTGTTCGGGAAGAGCGCGATGCGCTGCTTCGCCGCCACCGCCACGCAGCGCGTGCCAGTGTCGCGCGTCATGGTCTCGGCGCCGCCGGCGGGCAGCGACATGCAGTCCACCTGGCTCGCCATGATGGCCTGCATGCCCGGCGCCTGGCCGGTGAAGGGGACGTGCAGCATCTCGACATGCTGCTCGCGGATCACGCGCTCCATGGCGAGGTGCGAGGTCGAGGCCACGCCCCAGCTCGCGAAGGTGATGGCGCCGGGCTCCGCCTTGGCCGTGTCCATCAGCCCGCGGAAGTCGCGGATGTTCGACTTGGACGGGCCGACCACATAGGCGAAGGGCACGTTGGCGACGAAGCTGATCGGCGCGAAGTCGCGGTCGGCATCGTATTGCAGGCTGCGATAGGCGGTCATGTTGATCGCCTGGGTGTCGACGATGCCCATCCACAGCGTGTGGCCGTCCGGGGCGGCGCGGGCCGCGGCCGTCGCGCCAACACCGCCGCCGGCACC
>NZ_JBFUIP010000837.1:0-657 GCF_056401815.1 Aminobacter sp. P4_D5
GGCCGGAGACGCGCTTCCAGCCGAGCCTCGCCATGCTGGAGGCGCTTGATCCGCTGCCCGATGGGTTGGTGATAGCCAGCCCCTGCAATCCCGCCGGCACCATGCTGACGCCGGACGAGCTCGCCGCCATCGCGCGCTGGTGCCACGCCAAGGGCGTGCGGCTGATCTCCGACGAGATCTATCACGGCCTGTCCTGGGGCACCGTCGCAGAGAGCACGGCCGCCGCCGTCAGCGAGAGCGCGATCGTCGTCAACAGCTTCAGCAAGTACTGGTGCATGACCGGCTGGCGCATCGGCTGGTTGGTGCTGCCGGAGGACCTCGTGCGCCCGGTCGAGTGCCTGGCCCAGAACATGTTCATCTCGGCGCCGCATGTCGCCCAGGTGGCGGCGGAAGCCGCGATGGACTGCGTCGAGGAGCTAGAGGCGAAGAAGGCGGCCTATGCCCGCAGCCGCGCCCACCTGCTGGAGGGCCTGCCGAAGGCCGGCTTCGACCGGATCGCCGCGGCGGACGGCGCCTTCTACCTATGGTGCGACGTCTCGCACCTGACCAACGACAGCGTGCAGTTCACGGCGCGCATGTTGGAAGGCGCCGATATCGCGGCGACGCCGGGCGTGGACTTCGACCGCACGCGCGGCGCGCAGTTCCTGCGGTTCAGCT
>NZ_JBFUIP010000838.1:0-657 GCF_056401815.1 Aminobacter sp. P4_D5
CCCGAGGACGGCACACCCGAGGACGCGCCTGCACCGCCGGAGACCGCCGGCGGCGATCCGCTGACCCTCTGGCCCTCGGGCCTAGCGGGTGCGATCCCAGCCGCCATGCGGGAACTGGCCGAAGGGCTGTACGGCGGCGCCTTGCCACCCGCAGTCACGCAACGCTTCGAGATGCTGTCCGGCCCCGGCGTGCGGCTGGTACTCGACGCACCCTCGCCGCGCGTCTCGCTCCTCTTCCGCATGGACGCGGTGCCGCAGGGTCCCCTGCTCGTCACCGCCTGGCTGCCCGAGGTGACCGAACCCAACATGCATGCGGTGCTGGAGATCTCCTTGCAGGCGCGGGAGGGCGGCGGCTTCCGCCGGCTGCGCATGCTGCGCCGGGCGCGCGCCTTCCGCCGCCCCGTGCGGATTCCCATCGAGTTCTATCTGGCGGCGGAAGAGGCGGGTGCCTGGCTCGCCGTCGAGGCCGTGGCCGCCAAGAGCGTCGCCGCGCTGGCGCCCTGCCCCGTGCCCGAGGCTCCCGCGTCGCCGCGCTTCGAGGACGGGCGATTGGATGGAACCATCGCGCGCACCGCGGCCTTCGCGCGCGTCCACGGCACCGCGCCCGAGCCGGTCCCCCTGCCCGCTGCCCCCCGCACGGCCGGCGGCGCGCATCCC
>NZ_JBFUIP010000839.1:0-657 GCF_056401815.1 Aminobacter sp. P4_D5
CTCCCGCCTCATGCCGGAGATCCCCGCGGATACGCTTCTGCCCGCGCTGCGCCTGCCGGCCGAAGCGGCGCGGCTGCTCGCGTTGGTGGAGGCGGCTCTGGGTCTCGACGGGGCACCGGAGCCGAAGCCCGAGTCGCCGCCCGGATTTCCGCCACCCTCCGGGGCCGAGATGGACGCCGCGCTGCGTGCGCTGGCGACCTCGAACCTCGCTTCCTTCCTGCGGCGGCAGACCGTGTGGCAGCTGGCTTCGGGGGACGGGCAGGCACGACCGGTCTGGGCTGAGCTGCGTCCGCATATGCCGGACGTCGCGTCAGCCCTGCTGCCCGGCCGCTCCCTGGCCACGACACCCGGCTATGCGCGTCGGTTCCGCCACGCCGCGGAGCGCCGGATGCTGGCGAATCTCGCCCGGCCGCAGGAGGCGCGGGCCCTGGGCGAGGTGTGCCTCCCGCTTGGCCTGGGCGCCGTGACGGAGATCGAGTTCCTGCGGCTCGATGCCGTGCTGGGGCCGCGGGGGCGGGGACATCTGGTGGTCTGCGTGCCGGTCGAGGAGTTGCTTGCCGATCCCGAAGGCTTCGCGCTGGTGCGCGACCTGTCGCAGCGGCGCGGCTGGCGGCTCGGGCTGGACGAGATGGAGCCGGCGCTGCTGCCGCTGATACC
>NZ_JBFUIP010000840.1:0-656 GCF_056401815.1 Aminobacter sp. P4_D5
CCCCGATACCGCCCCCGGCGAACCGTTCTGGACGACCGCCAGCGGCGTGTATCCAAGGCTCGGCCAGGTGGCGATGTAGGCACCGCCGCCACCCGGAATAGCGCCCGACCAAGACCCCGATCGGTAGATGAACAGCCCGCCGGCATCCTCGCTATCGAAGATGACGGCATTGGGCGGCACGTTGAGGTTATTGGCATCATAGCCCGGCTTCACAAAGCGCATGCGCTTGGAGCCGTTGATGTCCTTCAGGAAACCACGAGACATTAGTCCCACCACTCCATTGTACCAGTAGCTACGGTGAAGACGAATTTGCCGTCGGGCGCCTTGATGACACCGGCAGTGATCGTGCCAATGTTGGCCACGGCAAGCCGCAAGCCGCCCGCGTCGTAGACAAAGGGCATCGCCGTGCCCGCCCCGTTAGTCAGGACGAGTTGATCTGCGAACAGCACAATGCGCGAGAACGGGACGCCGCCAACCGAACCAACCTCCCAGAGCGTGCCCGCAGTGATCCACCCGCTGCCTGTGGTCGCGCGGACCTGCAGGACAACGCTCGCCTGGACATTCCCGCCGCTCCCGGCTTGAGCCTGCATGCGCCACAGACCATCAGCAGCCAGATTGCCCACCGTGGCCGAAACCGCTGTGTAGGCCGTCGCTAG
>NZ_JBFUIP010000841.1:0-656 GCF_056401815.1 Aminobacter sp. P4_D5
GTGCCGGAAGGTGTAAAGTTTACCGGCGGCCCTTGGCAAAAGACTTGCTTCCTCGCGCCCCGCGCTGGACATCGTCCCCCGAACCCGAGTTGGCGCGAAACTTCGCGCTTCCACACTGGCCGCGGAAGCGCGGAGGGCTATGGGCTGCGGCGCAGAGGATGGGCGGGGGCAGCGAGGTACTGCCTCCAGTTCCAGCCCTGCGCCCCCGCGCGGATCCCGACCTTGCGACCGCATTTTCTGGAGAGAAGCGACGCGACGGGGATACCCCGCTGCGGCGTGATCACAATATGCAAGATCCGAACACCGAGACCAACGCGCTTGCGCGCGCGCTTTCCTCCTGCGGCGCCACCTTCTGGATCGTGGGCGCCTTCTCGGGGGTGGCGAACCTCCTCCAGCTCACGATCTCGCTCTACATGATGCAGGTCTTCGACCGGGTGCTGACCACCCGCAACACCGACACGCTGATCCACCTCACCGTCATCGCCGTCTTCGCCCTCGGAGTCTTCGCCGGGCTGGACGCCATCCGCGGCGCCGTGATGCAACGCGTCGCCGGCTGGGTGGAGCACCGCCTGGCGCCGGAAGGCTTTGCCCGGGCGCTGGAGGCCCAGCCGCGCGGACGGTCCTATCGCATGGAGGCCCTGCGCGACCTCTCCACC
>NZ_JBFUIP010000842.1:0-656 GCF_056401815.1 Aminobacter sp. P4_D5
GGCGCCGGGCGATGTCGCGGGCCTGCAGCGCTTCATGACGGACAACCGGCGGAAGCTGGAGGTGTTTCGGCCCTTCCTGGAACGCCCATTCCTCCGGCGGCGCGACATGATGACGCCCGGCGTGATGAAGAGCCTGCCGCAGTTGCGTCCGCACCGTCAGGTCGACCAGGACCTGCGTCGCTACTTCGCCGATCCGCGCGTGCGGCTGGCCTTCGGCTTCCAAACGAAATACCTGGGCATGTCGCCGTTCCGCTGCCCCTCGCTCTTCACCATCCTCAGCTTTCTCGAATACGAGCACGGCGTGTACCACCCACGCGGCGGCTGCGGCGCGGTGAGCGATGCCATGGCACGCGTGGCGGAACGCTTGGGCGTGGAGATCCGACTGAACACGCCGATCGAGCGCATCGCCTTTGCGGGACGTCGCGCCATGGGCGTGGAGGCGGGCGGCGAATATATCGCGGCCGATGCCGTGGTGCTCAACGGCGATTTCGCGCATGCCGTGCCGAAGCTGGTGCCGGACCACATCCGCAAGGACTGGTCCGACCGAAAGATCGCGAAGGCGCGCTACTCCTGTTCCACCTTCATGCTCTATCTCGGTGTGGAGGGCACCTACCCACAGTTGGCACACCACAACGTGCTGTTGGCGGAGGAATATC
>NZ_JBFUIP010000843.1:0-656 GCF_056401815.1 Aminobacter sp. P4_D5
GAACCGTGCATCTGGACTGGCCCGTGATCGTCAACCTGAGGCTGGATCCCTTCGAGCGGATGGGCCTGCCCAATGGCGCAAATGGCTCGCTGGCCTTCTACAACTGGTTCGTGACGGAGTTCTGGCGCTTCACCTTCGTGCAGCAGGAGGTGGCTCGCTACGCGGCGACCTTCRTCGAGTTCCCGCCGATGCAGCGSGGSGCYTCCTTCAAYWTGGAKGCSGTGAAGGCACAGATCGAGGCTGCCATTGCGGCGGCGCGACGCCAGCGCAACTGAGACGCCTTGCCGAGAGCCACCGGCGCATTCGGCGCCGGTGGCGGATCTTCCGCGACACGCGTCTCCTTGAGACGGCGGAATGACACCGGTCCAGAAGCCTTTGACACGCTGCGGTTTTGAGCGCGCCCGGGGTCCACGTAGCGGGACCTCCTGGGTTGCCTGCACAGGCTGTCCTGCGGCTTTGCAACTTTACCAATTCTTCGTGTGTTCAGGCGAGGATCGGGCGTTTCCATGCGGATCGCCTTGAATCCGCCGGAGTTATGCGTTTGATTGCAAACATCGAATTGCCGTGAAGGCCCTCTCTGCCATGTGGCGCGCCGCCCTGCTGCTCCTTCTCGCCGCGATGCCGGCGCGCGCGGACACGGTCTACGTCCTCAATTC
>NZ_JBFUIP010000844.1:0-656 GCF_056401815.1 Aminobacter sp. P4_D5
ACACCGATCCGCTCTACCTCATTCTCTTCACGGATCAGGGCCCGGTGCTCAGCCGCGAGGAGGCGGTGCATCGCGCCCATGCGACGCAGGAGGGCGCCGCGGTGCAGATGGAACGCGAGATGCGCGAGATGCGCGAGCGGCTGCAATCGATGATCGAGGAGTACGAGACGGCGCTGGAGGAGTTGAAATCCTCCAACGAGGAGCTCGTCTCCGTGAACGAGGAGATGCAGTCCACCAACGAGGAGCTGGAGGCCTCCAAGGAGGAGCTGCAATCGGTCAACGAGGAGCTGCACACCGTCAATGCCGAGCTCATCGGTAAGGTCGACGCGCTGGATCGAGCCAATTCCGACCTGCGGAACCTCTTCGAAAGCACGGAGGTCGCGACGGTCTTCCTCGACCGGAACCTCGTGATCCGCAGCTTCACGCCCACCGTGGCCAAGGTGTTCAACATCCTTCCCGGCGATCGGGGACGGCCCATCACCGACCTTTCCAGCCCTCTGGTCATGCCGAGCTTCGCCGATGACATCGCCCGGGTCTTCGCCGACAAGGGCCCGCTCGAGCGGCGCGTGGAGAACGACGACGGGAGCGCGCATTTTCTCGTCCGCCTTGCCCCCTATCGCGACGCCGGAGAGCGCATCGAGGGCGTGGTCGTCACC
>NZ_JBFUIP010000845.1:0-654 GCF_056401815.1 Aminobacter sp. P4_D5
GCCTCGACCGGCCCATTGCCGGCGAAGGTGAACTGGCGCTTGTGGAAGGTAACGTTGAGATCGAAGAAGGCGTCCTGCCGGCCTTCCTGCGCGGCCGTCTCCATCTCCGTCACGAAGGTCTGCAGCTCCAGCGCCTGCGCCGCGGTGATGGTGGTCGCGAGCCGCCCGGCGACGTAGCCGATCAGCACCGCCGTGAGGTCGTAGATCGCCAGTGCCTCGTCGATCTGCAGCTCCCGCACGAAGGCGCCGCGGTTCAGGATGACGGTGACGAGGCCCATGCGCTCCAGCGCGCGGGCGGCCTCGCGCACGGGGCCGCGGCTCACGCCGAGGCGGCGCGCCAGAGCCAGCTCGTTGATGTGCTGGCCGGGGCCGAGCTCGCCTCGGGCGATCATCGCCTCCAGCTCCGATTCGACCGAGGTCGCAAGGGCGAACCCGTCGCTCTCCGGCTTCTTTGCCAACAATCTGCGCTGCATAACGTCCGTCTGATCCCTCGCGAACTTCTATATTCGAGATGTTGCCTTGCTGTCACCGAATAAAGTGTTGGCAATCTCGCAGTGGCCTGCCACTCTCGGTGCAACGGAGGAAAAATCATGATCGCACGCGCCCGGAGTCCCGCGAGGACCTCCCCATGAACATCCTGTCCCAGATCAAGGA
>NZ_JBFUIP010000846.1:0-653 GCF_056401815.1 Aminobacter sp. P4_D5
ACACCCCTCCCGCGAAGGCCGGCCCCAGGGCCAGCGCCGCACGCATCCGCCCGATGGCGCGCTTCGACGCGATGAGGTCGAGATAGAAGCCGCTATCCGCGACGTCGCCATAGAGCACCGCGCCGACCAGCCGATCCTCGCGCAGCATGAGGCGGCGGTAGCAGTCCTCCTCCTCATCGCGCAGCGTGATTGTCTCGCCTTCGCCGCCGATCTCGCCGGCCGACCAGACGGCGGTACCGGACACCTTCAGCGCCGCGACATCGGCGCGGGCCGCCCAGCGTCCGGCTTCCCCGGCCAGCGTGGCCGCGGCCGTCTCCGCCTGCTCCAGCGCGGGCGCGACAAGGCCGATGGTGCGCCCCTCCACTTCAGCGCATTCGCCGATGGCCAGCACGTCCGGGTCGGAGCTGCGCATGCCGCCATCCACGACGATGCCGCGATTCACCTCCAGGCCGGAGGCCGTCGCCAGCGCCATGTCCGGCCGGATGCCCACGGCCATCACGACGATGCTCGCCTTGATCACGCGCCCATCGGCGAGGCGTACGCCCGTCACGCGCTCGTCGCCCTCAATGGCGACCAGCTGCGCCGGCATGGCAAAGGAGATCCCGCGCGCGCCCATGCGTCGGGCGACCAGCGCGCCGGCCCCCGCGTCGAGC
>NZ_JBFUIP010000847.1:0-653 GCF_056401815.1 Aminobacter sp. P4_D5
GTGCAGCATGTCGTAGGCCCATTCGTTCCGGCCCCTGGTGCCACGGCCTTCCTCCTCCGGAGGCGCCTCGGTCAGATCCTCGATCGTCATGTTCCTTCTACCAGTGCCCCGGTCCGGGGGCTGCTGCGGCGCGGAATCTATCGACCGCACCCGAAGCCGCGCAAGGACGCGGTCCTATTGCGGCTCGATGCCGGCCAGCTTCACGCGTTCGCCCCAGGCCGCGATCTGCTGCCCGAGGAACCGGCCGAAATCCGCGGAGCCCATGCGCAGCGGCGCGAGGCCCAGCGCCACGAGCCGCGCAGCAAAGGCGGGATCGTTCACCACCGTGCCGAGCGCCGTCTCCATCTGGCGGACGATCTCGGGCGAGGTCGCGGCCGGGGTGGCAACGGAGAACCAGACGCCTGCGTCGAAGCCCGGCAGCGCGCTGGCCCACAGCGGCATCTCCGGGGCGAGCGGGAAGGGGTGGCCCAGGGTCTGCGCCAGCAGGCGGTCGCGGCCGGCATGGCCCAGCTCCAGCCCCTGGCCGAAATCGGCGAAGCTGAGGTCGATGCGGCCGACGGAAACGTCGGTCAGCGCCTAGGTGCTGCCGCGTTAGGGCACGCGGGTGAGCTTCAGACCGGACATCTGGGAGAGCATATCCCCCAAGATGAGCC
>NZ_JBFUIP010000848.1:0-653 GCF_056401815.1 Aminobacter sp. P4_D5
CCTCGCGCTGGAGCGCGGGGCCGGGCGGGTCATCTGTTCGGACATCAATGCCGAGATGCTGCAGGTCGGGCAGTCGCGCGCGCTGGACCGCGGCTTCGCGCGCGGCCTCTCCTTCCTCTGCACCGATGCGGAGCGCATCCCGCTGCCCGATGCCAGCGTCGAGAAGGTCAGCATGGCCTTCGGCCTGCGCAACTGCACCGACAAGGACGCCGTGCTGCGCGAGATCAGGCGCGTGCTGAAGCCGGGCGGGCGTTTCCATTGCCTGGAATTCTCCCACCTCGAGATCGCGGCCCTGGCGCCGCTCTATGATGCCTGGTCCTTCAAGGCCCTGCCCGCCATCGGCGGCCGCATCGCCCAGGATGCCGAGAGCTACCGCTACCTCGCCGAAAGCATCCGCATGTTCCCCGACCAGGCGACGCTCGCCGGCATGATGCGCGCGGCCGGGCTGGAGCGGGTGGCGCACCGCAACCTCTCGGGCGGCATCGTCGCCATCCACACGGGCTGGAGATTCTGAGATGGCGAGTCTCGATCTGCAGCGACGCATCGAGGCGAGCTTCGCCCGGCAGGGCCTCATGCGCGTCATCGAGGCCCGCATCGCCGAGGTCGCGCCCGGGCGCTGCGTGATCGAGGCGCCCTTCCGCAAGACGCTGACC
>NZ_JBFUIP010000849.1:0-653 GCF_056401815.1 Aminobacter sp. P4_D5
GGCCAGCTCAGCACGTTCGCCCCGTCCATGCCGGAGCTCGCGCCGTAGCCGCCATTGAGGAAGAGCGCGTTGGCGATGGGCTTTCCATCGGCGCGGAAGCCGGAGAAGCCGAGGCACCAGAGGGGCGAGCCGACGCCGGCGACGACGCGATCCGGCAGCGCGTCGGCCAGGGCCGACAGCACCAGTGCGGGGAGGAAATGCCCGGTCAGCGCGCGCGCCCCGCCGGCGGCGGGATGGGCGGAGTTGAGGATGCAGCCCTCCGGCGCCGTCACCTTGAGCGGCCGGAAGCTGCCCTCGTTGTTGGGCACGGCGGGACATATCGCCGCCTTCACCGCGAAGGCCGTATAGGCGAAGGTGTAGGCAAGGCAGACGTTGATGGCGCGCGCCACCTGCGGATCGGACCCCGCATAGTCGGCCAGGATCTCGTCCCCGGACACGGTCAGCGCGAGCTGCAGCTTCAGCGGCTGGTCGAGCCCGTCCGTCTGCACGGAGGCGCGATAGACGCCGTCCGGCACGGCCGCGATCGCCGCGCGCGTGGCGCGCTCCGAGCGCGACTGGATCTCCTCCGCCAGCCCCGCGAGGTCCGGCAACCCGTGCTCCGCGAGCAGGCCGAGCACGCGGCGCTCCATCAGGTCCAGCGCGGCGAATTGCGC
>NZ_JBFUIP010000850.1:0-653 GCF_056401815.1 Aminobacter sp. P4_D5
CGGCGTCCGTGACCGCGTCCTCGTCGATCTCACCCAGGGCCAGTGCCACCCCCAGCGCCGAGGCCCCGCGCGAGAGCCCCATCGAGGCATAGGTCTCGGCCGTCGCCACGCTTTCGCCGCGGGAGGCTGCCTCGGCCACCCGCGCCGAGGTGATCAGCGGGCACTTCACCTGCACGAAATGCACCTCGGCCGGGTCGGTGATGCCGGCATCGCCCATGGCCATGCGCACCGCCCTCGCCGTGGCGTGGACCTGCGCCATCCGCCCGATCGCCTCGGGCGGCAGCTCCGGCGTGAAGCCGACGCCGAGGGCCAGCGCGCCCGTGCCCTCGCCGGCCGCCTCGCGCGCGGCCAGCACCAGGAAATGCGGGGAGAGCCCGCCTTCGGTCCCGCCCGACATGACCAGCGCCGCGCGATGCCCGGCGGGAAGGGCCATGGAAAGCATCCTGGAGGCATAGGAACGGGTAAAGTCGTTCACGCAGCCATTGCCCTCGGTCTTGCCGAGGATCGCCACCACCTCCTCCGGCCGCAGCGCGCCGCTGTCGAAGAGGGCGACGACGCCGGAGACGTCGCCGGGGTCGCGCATCGGCACGCGGAAGGCGAGGGCGCGGCGGGTGGTCATCATGCGGCGGTGTCTCCGGAGTGGCCTCCTCGCC
>NZ_JBFUIP010000851.1:0-653 GCF_056401815.1 Aminobacter sp. P4_D5
GCCGATATCCGCGAGGGCCTCTACATCACCGAGCTCATCGGCATGGGCGTGAACGGCATCACCGGCGACTACTCGCGCGGTGCCGCCGGCTTCATGATCCGCGACGGCAAGCTCGCCGAGCCCGTCAGCGAGATCACCATCGCCGGCAAGCTGCCCGAGATGTTCCTGGCGATGACCGCGGCGGATGATCTCGTCTACAAGCGCGGCACCGACGTGCCGACTCTGCGCATCGACGGGATGACGCTCGCCGGGGCATAAACCCGGCATGGACAACACGCAGGTCACGCTGATCGTGGGGGCGACGGGTGCGGCGGCCAGCCGTATCCTGGAGCGGGGCAGGGCGATGCCGGGCGAGACGGTCGTCGGCCTCTCGCGCCACAGGCCCGATGGCGACGACCTCTGGCTCACCGCCGATCTCGACGATGCCTCAGGCCTCGCGGATGCGCTCGCCACGCGGCCCGACATCTCCCGCATCGTCTATGCCTCGCGCGCACCGCATGGCGAGACGGGCGTGGAGGACGTGCCGGCCAACCTCCGCATGCTGCGCAACCTCGTGGACGCCGCGGAGGCCAGCCTGCCGCGCCTGGCGCATATCCATCTGATCCATGGGGCGAAGTGGTACGGCATGCATCTGGGCCGCTACCGCACGCCCT
>NZ_JBFUIP010000852.1:0-653 GCF_056401815.1 Aminobacter sp. P4_D5
GCGTGATCTTCAGGCGATCGAGATGTGCGATGGAATCCACGCAGCGCTCCAGCAGCCCGCGGTCGTGGCTGATGATGATCGCCGCGCCGCCGAAGCGCTGGATCCAGCCCTCCAGCCACATGGCCGCCTCGAGGTCGAGGTGGTTGGTSGGCTCGTCSAGCAGCAGCAGGTCGGGCTCCAGGAAGAGCGCGCGGGCCAGCGAGACGCGCATGCGCCAGCCGCCGGAATACTCGCGCGAGGGCCGGGCCTGGGCCTCGGCGTCGAAGCCGAGGCCGGCCAGGATGGTCGCGGCGCGCGCGGGCGCGGAATCCGCCTGTATGGCGATGAGGCGCTCGTGGATCTCGCCGGCGCGGACCGCCTCCGGATGGCCCTCGAGCTCGGCGAGCAGGCCGGCGCGCTCGGTGTCGGCCTCCAGCACGATGTCGAGCAGCGAGGTCTCGCCGGCCGGCGTCTCCTGCGCGACATGGCCGACGCGCGCGCGCTGGGCGATGCGGATGTCGCCGCCATCGGGCTGGAGCTCGCCGAGGATGGCCTTGATCAGCGTGGATTTCCCCGCGCCGTTGCGGCCCACGAGCCCGATCTTGCGGCCGTCGTCGACCTGCAGCGAGGCGCCCTCCATGAGGGGGCGCCCGGCCATGCGGATCGTCAGGTCC
>NZ_JBFUIP010000853.1:0-653 GCF_056401815.1 Aminobacter sp. P4_D5
AGCCGTGGTCGCGCACGACCGGGCCATGCACCACGCCGCCCTTGCGGAACTGCGGAGCGCGCAGCGAGCCCTGACGAGCGGAGCCCGTGCCCTTCTGGCGGTACGGCTTCTTGGTCGTGCCGGAGACCTCGCCCATGCCCTTGACCTTGTGCGTGCCGGCCCGGCGCTTCGCGAGCTGCCAGTGGACGACGCGGGCCATGATGTCGGCGCGGGGCGCGGTGCCGAACAGGTCGTCCGGCAGATCGGCTTCGCCGGCCGGCGCATTATCCAGCGTGATGACAGAAAACTGCATTGTCCTACCCTCAGACCGTCGCCGCGGGGAACGGCGCATCGGCCGGACGCGCGCGCTTCACGGCGTCGCGCACCAGCACATAGCCTCCGGCGGAACCCGGAATGCAGCCCTTGATGAGCAGCAGACCGCGCTCGGCATCATGGCCCGCCACCACCAGGTTCTGGGTGGTGATGCGCTCGACGCCGAGATGGCCCGCCATCTTCTTGTTCTTGAAGGTCTTGCCGGGATCCTGACGGTTGCCGGTCGAACCATGCGAACGGTGGCTGATCGACACGCCGTGCGAGGCCTCGAGACCCGAGAAGTTCCAGCGCTTCAAGGCGCCGGCAAATCCCGTGCCCTTCGAGGTGCCGGTGACGTCCAC
>NZ_JBFUIP010000854.1:0-652 GCF_056401815.1 Aminobacter sp. P4_D5
CATGTCGGCCACTGTCAGCACCAGCAGCAGGCGCAGCCGCTCCGGCGACTGCACCTGGTCGGCGATATCAAGGATGGTCTTGGGGTCCTCGATGTCGCGCTTGAAGGCGGTCTGCGACACCAGGAGGTGGTGCAGGATGAGCCAGGAGACGGTCTCCGTCTCCTCCGCGCTCATGCCGAGGCGCGGGCAGATCTCCTGCGCGAAGCGGGCGCCGAGCTCGCTGTGGTCGCCGCCGCGGCCCTTGGCGATGTCGTGCAGCAGCGTCGCCATGTAGAGGGCGCGGCGCGACTGCAGCTGCGTCATCAGCTCGGTGGCGACGGGGGCGATCTCGTTGAGTTCGCCGCGGTCGATCTGGCGCAGCACGCCGATGGCCTCGATCGTGTGCTCGTCCACCGTGAAGACATGGTAGGTGTCGAACTGCATCAGGCCGACGATGCGCGCCCATTCCGGGATGAAGCGCCCGAGGAAGCCCGCCTCGTTCAGCAGCCGCAGCCACTTTGCCGCATCCTTGCCGGTCAGCAGGTCGAGGAAGAGGGCGCTGGCCTCGGGATCGCCGCGGAGCCGGTCGGCCTGGCGCGAATGCCGGATCAGCGCACGGATGGCGAGCGGATGGATCTCGAGGTTGCGGTCCCGCGCGGCCTTCACCATGCGC
>NZ_JBFUIP010000855.1:0-651 GCF_056401815.1 Aminobacter sp. P4_D5
GGCACGGGGCGGTAGGGCGCGGCCAGCCAGGCATCGGGGCGTATCGGCCGTTGCGGCCTACCGATGGACGCCATGACTTCGCTCAGACGGGCGCCGAGCTGATGCCGGTTGACCGCCATCGGCGGCGGCACGGCCTGCCAGACCAATGGCGGCGCGAAGTGCGAAGCCGGTCCATCGGTGGCCACCAGCATCGGCACCACGGGATGCGAGCGGCAGCCGGCGTGAAAATCATGCAGGTCGAGCGCGTAGTCCTCGACCTGGCGCAGATCGGTCGCGGCGAAGCGGGTCGCGCGATCCTTCCATTCGAGCACGATCGTCGCGCGATCCGTGAGCAGGATGGCGTCGATGCGCTTTTCGAGCCGCAGCAGGTCGTACTCCAGCAGCAGCACCCAGTCCGCCGCTTCGGGGATCGCGAGCGCGGCACGCAACCCTTCCGCCATCGCGACCCAGGCGTTGCGCTGCGTCAGCTCCAGCGTCGCGTGGCGTCCCGCCTGGGCGTAGGCCAGCCGAGCGGCTACATCCTCCGGGCCGAGCGCAAAAAGCTCCGGCACGGTGAGCGTGAGCCAGGCCCTCACCGGCGTGGCCAGGTCGCCAGTACCACGCTGGCCATCATCAGCGCGAAGCCGGCGATGTGGACGGCGCTGACGTGCT
>NZ_JBFUIP010000856.1:0-651 GCF_056401815.1 Aminobacter sp. P4_D5
GTCCTCGCCCGTCGCCCGGAATCCGTATTTCGTCAGCAGGCCGAGCGGCAAGCCGTGGATGGCGTCCTGCGTGTTCACCGGCAACTCGGGCGTGAAGCGGATGGCGCCCGCCGCCAGCACGCCGGTCGAGACGGTGACAATGGCCGCGCCCGCCCGCAGCGAGCCCCAATCGCCTTCGACGGTGACGCCCGGCCCGTCCCAGCGCAGATGCGTCACCGCATGGTCCAGCCGGATCGGCAGCCMTTCCGCGAGCCGGGCGACCAACCCGCCGACCCCTTCGACCGGCAGCAGGTTCGGGCCTTCCAGGTCCACGGCGACGTAATCGCGCAGGGAAATCAGCGAGAGTTCCGCGGCGTTGATCTGCGAGCCCAGCCAATGCGCGATGGTCGCGTTCCAGCGCCCGCCCTTCGGCACGACCTCGGAGACGGCGCGGTCCGGGGTGTCGGATGCCTCGGTGATCGCGGCCTCGAAGACGTCGCAGGCGCTGATGTATTCGGCCATCTCGGCCCGCGTGGCGAAGCGGTCGCCGAGGTGCAGGTGCCGGCCGCGCACCGTGTCGTGGTCGAGGTGCTCGCCGATGAAGCGCGTCAGTGGGTTTTCGTCGGCCTGATGCAGCCAGGTCGCTCCGTGGTCGAAGGGGGCGCCCAGCAC
>NZ_JBFUIP010000857.1:0-651 GCF_056401815.1 Aminobacter sp. P4_D5
GCCGGCTGCGCCTGGAACCTGGATCCCGTACAGGCCGGCGGCGGCTGCATGCTCAATCTCGGCGTGCATTTCGTGGATATCGTCCACGCGCTTTGGGGCGAGGCGGCGCGCCCGGTCGCGGCCAGCTTCTCCAACGCCGCCTGGGGCCATCCCGTGGAGGATTACGGCAGCATCGTCTTCGCCGGTCCGAAGGGCGCGCTGGCGCAGGTGGAGACGGGCTACCTCTACCCCGCGCCCACCAGCAACTTCGACCTGCACTTCGCGCTGCGCACGCCGCGCCATTACCTCGTCGTGCCCCATCCTGAAACAGTGGAGCTGACCGCGAGCGACGGCACCCGCCGCACGATCCGCACGCACACCACCAATGTCGGGCAGTATGCCCCCTTCGTCGCCGACGTGCTGGACCGCGCCCGGCGCGGCGCCGCGCCGCTGGCTGATCTCGACGCCATGCTGCCGGTGATGCGCCTCACCGAGGCCGCCTACGCGCTGGGCGGCCGGAAACTCGGCTCGCCCATATGACTGGAGTGCCTGCGCGCCGCGATTGACCGCCGCCGACCACGTGTTCGAGGGAGCAAAACGAATGACGAAGAAGGTCTCCACGACGCCGTTTGCGCGCCCAGGCGCAACGCAGCCCGCGCGCCGCCGGTGGGC
>NZ_JBFUIP010000858.1:0-651 GCF_056401815.1 Aminobacter sp. P4_D5
TATCCTCGCCTTCGAGGGCGACAGCCATGTCGAGTGGTTCGAGGGCAACTTCCAGGCCTATGAGGCCGACAAGAAGCGACGACTTGGTGCGAACGCGGACCAGCCCCATCGGATCAAGTACCGGCCCCTCGTCCGGTAGCGCGGAGATGCGCCCATGCATCGCAGTTTGCTGAATTCCCCTCGGATCATCACGACCGCGCGGCTGTCTTTGCTGCCGCCGGGCCTCGAGCACCTGCCCGATCTCATCCGCCTCAAGACCGACGCTTCGGTCTTCGGCTACATGCTGCATGGTGCGCGATCGCCCGAGCGCGTGCGCGAGGAGCTGGAGGACGACATCGACTTCTGGCAGGTGCGCGGCTACGGCACCTGGAGCGACTTCCTCCGGGAGGCCGGGGATTTCCTCGGCATCGCCGGGCTGATGGAACGGCCGGATGGGCGAGGCGTCGCCGTGCGCTTTGCGCTGTGGCCTGCCTGCCGCGGCCAGGGCTTCGCGCGCGAGGCGGCGCGGGCCGCTCTGGACTTCGGCCATGCGGCAGGGCTGGGGCGCATCATCGGCGTGGCGCGGGAGACCAACAACGCCTCGCGCGCCGTGCTGACCGATATCGGCATGCGTGAATGCGATGACTTCGAGAACCGCGGCCATCGCATGCT
>NZ_JBFUIP010000859.1:0-650 GCF_056401815.1 Aminobacter sp. P4_D5
GCTTTTCCCGCGCCGCGGCGGCGCTCGGCATCGCGCAGCCGGCGCTGAGCCGGCAGGTGCGCGCGCTGGAGGAGGAGCTCGGCATCCGCCTGCTCCACCGCAACGGCCGCGGCGTGAGCCCGACCGAGGAGGGCCGCCGCTTCGCCGAGGCGGTCTCGCCCGTGCTCGACGATCTCGACCGCATCCGCGAGGAGGCCATGGCCGCGCAGGGCGTGGCGCGCGGCAAGCTGCGCGTGGCGATGCCGCCCTCGGTCGCGGCGGCGCTCGGCCCGGCGCTGATGCGGCATCTCCGCGCGGAGATGCCGGATGTGGAGCTCAACCTGCGCGACGGCTTCACCGGCACCATCCACGAATGGCTGACGCGGGGCGAGGTCGATATCGCCGTGCTCAACACGATGCGGCGCAGCGCCGCCGTGAAGATCGAGCCGCTCTACGACGCGCATCTCTACCTCGTGCATAGGCCCGGCGATGCCCGGGTGGCGAAGCTGCTGACGCCGTCGGGGGAGATATCGCTGGCCGAGGTGGCGCAGCTGCCGCTGCTGCTGCCGGGCTGGCACCATGGCGTGCGGCGCGAGATCGGGGCGGCGTTTTCCGCGGCCGGCCTGGTCCCGGCAGGCATCGAGGACGTGGATACGCTGACGGGTCTCAAG
>NZ_JBFUIP010000860.1:0-650 GCF_056401815.1 Aminobacter sp. P4_D5
GGATGCGCGTGGGCGTCATGCTCGGCTACCCCGCGCGCCAGGTGAAGGCCGATATCGAGGCGCTGGTGGCCAAGGCCGCGAGCGAGGAGCGGCTGCGCGGCACGCAGGTCAAGGTGGAGTTCAAGGGCTTCATGGCGGATGCCTGCGAACTGTCCAGCGACGATGCCATCGCGATGACCGTGCGCCACGCCTATTCGGATGCGACAGGCAACGAAATGCCGGGCATGTCGATCCTCGGCCTCACCGACGCCCGGCACTTCAAGCTCTACCAGGACACGCCGGCCTTCGTCTTCGGCCCCGACGCGCAGGAGGTGCACGGCATCGACGAGAGCGTCGCCATCGAGAGCATCCACAACGTCACGCGGACCATCGCGCTGAGCATCGCGGAGTGGTGCGGGGTGGAGGCTGCGCCCGATCGGGTAGCCCCGCAGCCGGAGGCGAGGAGCGGAGCGTGAATCGGACGCACAAAGACATGAGCCAGACCAACCTGCCGCTGTCGGGCGCCCGCCTCTGGGACAGCCTGATGGAGATGGCCCGGATCGGCGGCACGCCCAAGGGCGGCTGCAACCGCCAGACGCTGACCGATGTGGATGCCGAAGGCCGCGCGCTCTTCCAGAAGTGGGGCGAGGCGGTCGGGCTGACGCTTACCG
>NZ_JBFUIP010000862.1:0-650 GCF_056401815.1 Aminobacter sp. P4_D5
GCGCGGCGCTCCGGCCAGGCGAAGGGCAGCCCCCGCGCGAGCAGGAGCATCGCACCACACACGGCCAGGATGACCGCCACCGCGGAAGGAAAGCCCGAAGGCCCCAGCGGATCGGCGGCGAAGGGCACGACGAGCGACTGTGCGGACCAGAAGGCGAGAGCCGCCAGGACGATCAGCAGCGCACCCAGAATCCGGTCGGCCGAAGCAAAGCTGGTGCCTCGCGCGCCTTCGGTGCTGCCGGCACTCACTGGCTGACCAAACCGACGTCGCGCGCGAGCTGGCGGAACTCGGCAGTCTTGCGCTTCGCCAGCTCGGTGAATTCCGCGCCGACCATGTTGAACTCGAAGAGCCCCTGCGCCGCCCGCTGCGCCGGCCAGTCCGGATGGGCCGTCAGCCGGCGGATCGCCTCGACCCAGAAGTTGTAGGCGGCGTCCGGCATCTGCGGCGGGCCATAGAAGCCGCGCACGATGGGCCATTCGGCGTCGAAACCCTGCTCCTTGGCCGTCGGGACATTGGCCAGCGTGCCGGGCAGTCGCGCCGCCGACAGCACGGCCAGCAGACGGATCTCGCCCGCTTCGAACTGTCCGCGCGCCTCGGAGGCATCGACGGGCGCGAGCTGGATATGCCCGCCCAGCAGTGCCGCCAGCGTC
>NZ_JBFUIP010000863.1:0-650 GCF_056401815.1 Aminobacter sp. P4_D5
GCCATGCGGTCATAGGCGGCGCCGTCCTTGAACCAGCTCTCGAACTGGTGGTCGTTTTCGCAACGAAGTGAAAAGCGGATCATTCCCKTGAACCTCGACCGGATGGGCCGTGATGGCAACCGGTCATCTCGGCTTCACATGGGGAGTCCTGGAGCGCCTTGACAAGATGGGTATTTTTCACGCCGCCAGCAGGGCGTCCAGCTCGCCGGCGCGCTCCAGCGCGGAGAGCTCGTCCGAGCCGCCGATCGACTTTCCGTCGATGAAGACCTGCGGAACGGTCGTGCGGCCACCCGAACGCTCCGTCGCGTCCTTGCGGGCCTGGCTGCCGCGTGGGGCATCGAATTCCTGGAACTCGATGCCCTTCTTCTCGAGCAGGGCGCGGGCCCTGTCGCAATAGGGGCAGAAGACCTGCGTGTAGATTTCGACCTGTGCCATGACCTCAATAAGAAGGTTCCTGGCCGCAGGTTTCAAGTCACCACGCAAGCTCCTGCATCAGGACGGCCATGCCGAGCGCGAAGCCCAGCACGCCAAAGAGCCCGATCAGGAAACCGCGCCCTCGGACCGCAGCGGCGGCGATACTCCGTCGAAGGGCATGGGCACCTCCTAGTGCGGCCACCAGAATGCCACGGCGAGGTTGACGGAGAGTTAAG
>NZ_JBFUIP010000864.1:0-649 GCF_056401815.1 Aminobacter sp. P4_D5
CACCACGCCATGCAGCGTGCGGACCTCCTGCTCGGTGATCTCGCCGCGCTCGAACCAGTGGCGCAGGTTCCGTACCATGCCGTCCCGCTTGGGCTCGTTGCGGAGGAAGCCGCTGGCGTCCAGCTCCTCGATGAGGTGCCGCATGAGGTTGTCGAGCTCGCCCTTGGTGGCGAGCTGGGTCTTGTGGGTCTGGAGCCGGCGGGGCGGCGTGGCATCGGCGGCGACCCACCACTCATAGGCCATCACCATCACCGCCTGGGCGAGGTTGAGCGAGCTGAATTCGGGGTTGAGCGGATAGCGCACCAGCGTATCTGCCCGCGCGAGGTCCTCGGCCTCCAGCCCGGCCCTTTCAGGGCCGAAAAGGATGGCGACGCGCTCGTCGCGCCCGTTGATCGCCCGCAGCTCCTCGGCCGCCGCGCGCGCCGTCATGACGGGCACCACGACATGGCGTGGACGCGGGCAGGTGGCGATCACGCGATGGCAGTCGGCCACGGCGGCGTCCACGGTCTCGTAGAGCTGCGCCGCGTCCAGGATGCGGTCGGCGCCCGAGGCCGCGGCCCAGGCCCGCTGCTTCGGCCAGCCGTCGCGCGGCGCCACGAGGCGCAGGTGGAACAGACCGCCATTGGCCATGGCGCGCGCCGTGGTGCCG
>NZ_JBFUIP010000865.1:0-649 GCF_056401815.1 Aminobacter sp. P4_D5
CGGATCGATCGAGCAGGCCGCGGAGCGCGGCGCCGCGCTAGTGCGGCAGCTGCTTGCCTTCGCGCGGCAGCAGGTGATGGCGCCGCGCACCATCGAGCTGAACGAATCGATCCGGCAGCTGGCGATCCTCCTGCCGAGGCTGCTCGGCTCGGGGATCGTGCTGGAGCTCGACCTGGAGGAGCCGTCCAGACGCATCCGCGTCGACCCCTCGCAATGGGACCAGGTGCTGCTGAACCTCGTGGTGAACGCGCGCGAGGCCATGAACGGGACGGGCCGCCTGCGGATCGCGACGGGGCGGCGGCTCGTGCTCGCGGGCGAGGGTCTGAAGCCGGGCCGCTACGCCGTGGTGGAGGTCACGGATGATGGGCCGGGCATCCCGCCGGAAGTGCTGTCCCGGATTTTCGAGCCTTTCTTTTCCACGAAGCTCGATCAGGGTGGGACGGGGCTGGGGCTCGCGACGGTCCAGGGGATTGTGGGGCAGTTCGGCGGGCAGATGGAGGTTGAGAGCCATCCCGGCGCCGGCACGACCTTCCGGATCGTGCTGCCTCGCCATGAAGGTCCGGACGAAGCCGAGGCGCTCCGGCTCCCCGCGGCCGCGCCGAGGATCGACGGGCCGGTCCTGCTGGTTGACGACGAGCCGACCCTCCTG
>NZ_JBFUIP010000866.1:0-647 GCF_056401815.1 Aminobacter sp. P4_D5
CATGGTGCGGTTCTGGGTGATCAGGAAGCCGATGCCGTCGGTCGCGGCCAGCATCTCCGCGACGACGACACCGATCGTCGTCAGGGCGCCGCCGATCCGCAGGCCTGAGACGATGGCCGGAAGGGCTGCGGGCAACAGGACCTCGATTGCCATCTGCGAACGGCTGGCGCCCGCGGCCCGTGCCATCAGCACCAGGTTCCGGTCGACCAATTGCACCCCGGCGGCCACGGAAAGCACGACGGGGAAGAAGCCGTAGAAGCCGGCGACCCAGACTTTGCTCGCGGGCCCGATGCCGAGCCAGGCGGTCATCACCGGATAGATCACGACAAAAGGGATCGCGTAGACGGAGGAGAGCAGCGGCAGCAGTGCGCGGCGCAGCAGCGGCGACGCCCCGATGACAACGCCGGCGAGACCGCCGAGCCCGTAGGAAATCGCCAGCGCCAGGGTGATCTCGGTCAAGGTGAACATCAGGGCGCGGGCAAAGATATCCGCCTCCTCGACACCTGCGATCAGCGTGGCGCTTGGCGTCGCCAGGATCACCGGCGGCACCCATCCCAGCCGCGGCGCGGCCTCCCACAGCAGCACGATCGCGCCCAGGACGAGCCAGCGCAGCGTGACGGGGCCGATCGGGGGGTTCATTGCTGCAC
>NZ_JBFUIP010000867.1:0-646 GCF_056401815.1 Aminobacter sp. P4_D5
ACCGAACCCTGGTGACCTCGCCTCCGGGGCGATTGGCTTCCCGTGCGATGGACATGCCTGCGAAAGGCTCATTGGAACCCGCCAGCGGGCGGACGGCCCGCGCAGCAAGGGCCTGGAAATAGGACACGGTCACTCGGTCACCCGGCCGGATCTGAGCGAGCCGCTGTACGGCGCGGCCTACCACCATGGTCAACAACGCACCGGACTGGGCGCCAGCCTGACCACGTACCAGCACTTCGCGCGATGTGACATCCACGCTTTCAACGACGCCCACGAGCGTCAGGGTTTGCTCGACGTCCACCGATTGGCAAGCGGCGAGCGCGGGCAGGATGAAAGTGAATTGGAGCAGATTGCGTCGGTTCATGGCGTATCTCCTATGGTTGGCGACAGTGAAATGTTGTCGGCGCGAATTACACAGGGCGAGATGGCGCCTTCCTGCGCAGGAGCCGGGACCATCGATGCTGGCCGATCTGTCTCCCGGAAAGCGAAACGGGAGCCCGTCACGGCGCGCGCACCCGTCTCAAGAGCATGGGCGCGCCCTGCAACTCGCCGCGCCCAGGCCCGGCCGTGGCGGCCACGGCGCGAATGGCTGGATGGTCGCGCGCGATGCGCTCACCGTACTCGACCAGCGCGTCGACATCCGCAT
>NZ_JBFUIP010000868.1:0-646 GCF_056401815.1 Aminobacter sp. P4_D5
GGCGGGACCTTCCGCCCGCCCTCTATCGAGATCGCATTCAAGACGCCATGGCCAATAACGCTTCCGCGCGTAAGCGCATCCGTCAGACCGAGAAGCGCACCGAGCGGAACCGCATGCGGCGTTCGCGCGTGCGCACCTTCCTCCGCAAGGTCGAGCTCGCGATCGCGGGCGGCGACAAGACCGTCGCCGCGGAGGCCTTCAAGGGCGCGCAGCCCGAGATGCAGCGGGCCGTCACCAAGGGCGTGCTGCACCGCAACACGGTGGCGCGCAAGCTGTCGCGCCTCTCCGCGCGCATCAAGGCTCTGGGCACCGTCGGCGCCTAAGTAAAACCCTTTCCGAACAAGTAGAACGCGGCTCGGCCGAGAGTATATGCATGCTCTCGCCGATTTCGCGCGTCTGTCATTTGTTTGGAATGTAATCGCGGCTTGTTTGTCACACTGTGTCCGGAGTTTTCGGATTGTCGTGTCGGGCGGCTTTATTTCGCCGTGTTACTCCCGCTAAACTCCATCAGAGGCCACGCGATACGAGGGTCTCTCGGGTGACAAGCGGCTGAATTCTCTCAAGGAAGTAGATTTGGGGCGCCCCCGCCCTCCAAAGTGACACAACCAATACGCTTCCGTGACGGAAGCGTTGAGAGACTGAGGAC
>NZ_JBFUIP010000869.1:0-646 GCF_056401815.1 Aminobacter sp. P4_D5
GGCTGAAGGCGCGAATGGCGACATCGTCCTCCACCGTCACGCCCGGCGCGAAGACCACGTGCGGGTCGACCACCACATCCCGCCCAAGCCTGGTGTCGAAGCTCAGCGTGACGCTCTCCGGCTGGATCAGCGTGGCGCCGCCGAGCATGGCCGCCTCGCGCAGCCTGGCCTGCACCTCGGCCTCGGCCGCTGCAAGCTCGACCCGGCTGTTGATGCCGCGCAGCTCCGCCTCCGGCGCCTCAACGGCGACCGCGCGGCGGCCCTCCGCATGGGCGGCGGCGACCACGTCGGTCAGGTAGAATTCACCTTGCCGGTTGTCGTTCTTCAGGGCCGCCAGCCAGCGCGACAGGTCGGCCCAGGCGGCACAGACCACGCCGGCATTGCACAGGCCGATGGCGCGCTCGGCCTCGCTCGCATCCGCCCATTCGACGATACGCTCGACCGAGCCGTCGAGCGCCTGCACGACACGGCCGTATTTCGCGGGATCGGCTGGTCGCATCGCCAGCAGGGCAAGGTCCGCGCCATCGCGCGCCGCGGCGAGCCGTTCCAGAGTGGCCGTCGTGATGAGCGGGTTGTCGCCGTAGAGCACGGCCACGTCGCCCAGGAAGCCCTCGATCAACGGCGCCGCCATCCGCGCGGCATGGCC
>NZ_JBFUIP010000870.1:0-646 GCF_056401815.1 Aminobacter sp. P4_D5
GACGTGGACAATGCCAGTCCGGACGACAGCGCCGCGGTCGCGCAGGCTGCGCGGCTGGGCGCGAAGGTGGTCCGGTCGGAACGGAATCTGGGCTTCGGCCCCGGCGCCAATGCGGGCTTCGCCGCGGTCGAGACCGAGTTCGGCCTCCTGCTGAATGCCGACGCCACCCTGGAGCCCGACACCATCGCCGGCCTCGTCGCGGCCGCGCGCCGCTATCCCGAAGCGGCGATGTTCGCCCCCGAGGTCATCGTCCCCGACGGCAGCATGCAATTCGGCCACGACCTGCCGTTCCGCCGCCTGCGCGGCCCGGTGGTCGAGCCCGAGGGCGACGCCTGCTGCTGGTACGTCGGCGGCTCGGCCATGTTCCTGCGGATGGCGACGTTCCGCGCGCTGGGCGGCTTCGACCCCGACATCTTCCTCTATTTCGAGGATGACGACCTCTGCCTGCGCATGCGCGCGGCAGCGCACGCGCTGGTGCATGTGTCCGGCGTGCGCGTGCGGCACGAGGGCGGTGCCAGCAGCGCGCCATCGGAGACGCTCAACTGGTGGAAGGCGTTCCATCAGGGCTGGTCGCGCCTGCATCTGGAAGCCAAGCACCACGGACGCGGCGCCGCCTGGCGGCTGGCGCTCGGCGAATGGCCGGGCC
>NZ_JBFUIP010000871.1:0-645 GCF_056401815.1 Aminobacter sp. P4_D5
CCAGGAAGCGCAGCGCCTCCGCGCCGCCTTCCTCGCCCTCGGAGAAGGATTGCCCGAGCAGGCGCTTGGCGCCGGGCTCATGCGCGTCCGTGCGGAAGAGGAAGCCGTCGACCTCCGAGAACTGCTCGCCGCGGCCCGCGGACCAACCTGTCAGGATGCGCGCGAGCGATGTCACGTCCTGCTGCGTGTAGCGGGCGGCGGGGGTGACGGTGTGCAGCTCCAGGCACTCACGCGCGAGGTTCTCGTTCAGCCCGCGGCCGCGCCGGCCGATGGGGCTGGTCGGGCCGGTCGAGTTGGTCTGGTCGAGGTAGCCGAGCATCGCGGGATGCCGGTAGGCCGCGAGCAGCAGATCCTCGAAACGGCCGAAGGCCTTCGCCCGGATGGCGACGCGCTGATAGTGCCCGAGCCAGGGGGTGGTCTGGAACGCCTTGCGGCTGACGGTGAAGTGATTGGTCCAGAAGTTCGCCCAGCGCTCGGCGAAGGGGATCCGCGTGGTGATCATCCGCGTAGCCCAGGCGGTGGATTCCACCCGGAAGATGTCGCCGACGCCGGGATTGCGAATGTCGCGCCGCTGGGCGCGGAGGGCGACCTGGATGTCGTTGAGGCTCGGCCCGGGAAGCTCTGGCAGTGGCGCGACCTGGGCCG
>NZ_JBFUIP010000872.1:0-645 GCF_056401815.1 Aminobacter sp. P4_D5
GGCCTTCCCGGACCGCACGCTGCGCCTCGTCGTGCCCTTCACCCCGGGCGGCACCGTGGATCTGGTGGGTCGCCTTGTCGCCACTCGCGTCAGCCAGACCATCGGCCAGGCGATGGTGGTGGACAACCGCGGTGGAGCGGGGGGCGAGATCGGCTCGGTCTTCGTCGCGCGGTCGGCGGCGGATGGCTATACGACGCTGGTCGGCTCCACCACGACGATCAGCATCTCTCCGCAGGTCAATCCGCAGCTTTCCTACAATCCCGAGCGCGACTTCCGGCCGCTCGCCTGGGTCGGCTACGTGCCGCAGGTGCTTTGCGTGCGGCCCAATCTGCCGGTGCACGACCTGCCGCAGCTCATCGCCCACATGAAGGCGAACCCCGCCAACCCCCTCAGCTTCGGCAGCGGCGGTCCCGGCGGGCCGCACTACATGGCGGGCGAGCGCCTGCGCTGCTCGACCGGCACGCAGATCACGCAKGTGCCCTATCGCGGCGGCGGCGCCGTGCACACCGATCTCGTGGCGGGGCACATCGACTGCGCCTTCATCGAGCTCTCGGTGGCGTCACCCTATATGCGGGAAGGACGCATGCGGCCGATCGGCCTGGCGGCGCGGGAGCGCCACGTGGATTTCCCCGACCTGCCCACCCT
>NZ_JBFUIP010000873.1:0-644 GCF_056401815.1 Aminobacter sp. P4_D5
GTTCCACGCCGAGCTCCCGCGCGACATCGCCCTCGGCCTCATCGCGGCCCTGCTGAAGGACGCCTCGATCGAGGCGAAGGTCTTCGCCGGTGCGGGCTACACCGCCCTCGCCAGCTCGATGGGCCGCACGAAGCTCCGGCGCCGCATCGCCTCCACGCCCGGCTGCGTCTTCGTCATCGTCTCCCATGCCGGGCTGCACGAGGCGGCGCCGATCGCCGCCCTGAAGGCGGAGGGCGCCCGTTTCCTGCCCATGCTGCACGACCTCATCCCCATCACCCATCCGGAATTCACCAGCCGGAAGCAGATCGACCGGCATCCGAAGCGCGTCGAGACCATCCTGGAGCTGGCAGACGCGCTGCTCATCAGCTCGCGCGCCACCGGCGAGGTGCTGGCCGCGCTGCATCCCGGACGCCCCTTGCCGGTCATGCACCTCGCCCGCTTCGGCACCGACATCGCCGCCTGCACGCCGGCCGGTATCGCGATGCCGCCGGAGCCCTATTTCGTCACGCTGGGCACCATCGAGCCACGCAAGAACCACCTGCTGCTGCTCAACCTCTGGCGCGAGATGCCGCGGGTAGAACATCAGGCCCCCCGGCTGGTGATCATCGGCCGGCGCGGCTGGGAATCCGAGGCGGCCTGCCGCC
>NZ_JBFUIP010000874.1:0-644 GCF_056401815.1 Aminobacter sp. P4_D5
CTTCAGGATTGCAGGTGCGACGCACCGTGCAGGAGGAATCTTCGAGGATTTCGTCTCGGCCCTCGATGTCGATGCTGACGCTGCTGCATGGAAGCAGGAGAAGGGTCTGGCAAATGGCGGCCGTGAACTTCGGCGCGCGTGGAAAGCCGCAGGCGACGCCATCCATGGCGATATCCTGCTCACAGAGCATGGGGTGGCTGTCGCCTTCGTCGCCCGGTACTGCGATCGCCTTCGCTACTGCCACAGTACCGGTGCCTGGTACGAATGGACCGGAACCTTCTGGCGGCAGGACCAGAAGCATGCGGGCTTCAGCTTCGCGCGCCAGATCGCGGCAGAGGCAAACGCCACCGCAGATTTCAAGACGCAGGCGATCACGGGCAAGGCATCGTTTGCCGGCGGGGTGGAGAGGTTCGCGCAGCGCGACCGGGCGCTCGCGGTGACGGCGGAAGATTGGGATCGTGATGCCTATCTTCTCGCTACCCCGGGCGGTGTCGTGGATCTGCGCACCGGCCGCGTCCGAGCAGCCATGCCGTGCGACATGATGACGCGCATCACGGCCGTGGCGCCTGCCCCTCTGGGCACGGACTGCCCGACATGGCGCCAGTTCCTCCGCGATGCGACCAACGACGACAACGAGCTCATTG
>NZ_JBFUIP010000875.1:0-643 GCF_056401815.1 Aminobacter sp. P4_D5
ATGCGCAGCTCCGCGTGGGCCGGCCGGGCGAGGAGGTATCGAGCCCACGCATCGGGCAGGGCCAAGCGGATGCGATGATCGCGGCCGACCTCGTCGGCGCGCATGGCCGCACGGCGCGGCCGCTGCTCGGTCCCGGGCGCTCGCGCGTGGTGGTGAGCACGGAGGTCTCGCCGACCGGCCGTTTCGTGCTGAATCCCGAAACGCGCGAGAACCCCGCCGGCATGCTCGCCAGCCTGAAGGCGGCGGCGCATGACGTGGTGGCGCTGGATGCCGCACACGAGGTCGAGCGCGATTTCGGCGACCTCATCTTCCTCAACATCTTTCTTCTGGGCGCCGCCTTCCAGCGCCGGCTGATCCCAATGTCGCGCGAGGCATTGCGCCGGGCGATCGAGCTGAACGGCGCGGCCGTGCCGAAGAACCTTGCGGCCTTCGAGGCCGGGCGGCTCGCCGTGGAGGCGAAGCCGGCCGCGCCGGAGACACTGGATGGGCTCATCACCCGGCGTGTCGACGACCTGCGTGGCTACCAGAACGCACGCTACGCCTCGCGCTACGCCGACTTCGTCACGCGCGTGCGCGCGGCGGAAGAGGCGGTGATGCCCGGCGAGACCCGGCTCACCACGGCCGTCGCGACGCAGCTCTACCG
>NZ_JBFUIP010000876.1:0-643 GCF_056401815.1 Aminobacter sp. P4_D5
CCCTCGATCAGGGTCGCAGCCCCTCGATCAGGGTCGCAGCGTGCCTGGTGAGCCAGCCATCGCGTTCCAGGAAGCCGCAGATGGTCTGCGCCACCTCCGGATCATCCTCCAGGACCAGGATCGGCCGACCCGCGACGTAGGCTTCCATTGAACTGCCCACAATTCCCCCGCGCACAAGCCGATGTGAAGCTCGCCTGAGTAGCACGCCCAGGTTGCAGGTTACATGGGATTCGGGCTTCGAAACACCGCGCAAGGTGCCTGATCCACCTCTGCCAGGCCGTTGCGCAGGCAACGGCAGAGGCTGGCCAGGTGAATGCGGGATCGGTGCCTGTCGCGGTCACGCAATCGGCGTCGCATGCGACGGGGGCGCGGACATTCGGCGCGCCTTTTCGTGGATCATCCAGCGGCGACGCCGATGGCCTTGATGGGGCGGATCATTTCGGCTCCATGGCCGCCAACGGTGCGAGGGAAACCTGATCCTGACCGATCTCGATACCGGCGCGCAGCAGTTCGACCATGGCCGGGTCGAACTGCGTGCCGGAGCAGACCGCCATCTCGGCCAGGGCCTCTCCGACGCTGCGGCGACGGCGATAGGTCCGGTCGGGCTCGGTCATCGCGGAGAAGGCATCGGCCACCGCCACCG
>NZ_JBFUIP010000877.1:0-643 GCF_056401815.1 Aminobacter sp. P4_D5
GTCCTGGTGGTGGTGGAAGGGATTGCCACCCGCCCACCAGACCATGCGGATGTCGGGCAGCGGCAGCTCGCGGCCGTTGTAGGGCAGCGTGCCGCCGGGCCGCTCCAGCAGCTCGGTGATGCGGCCGACCGGGATGAAGTTGCTGATGGGATTGCGCGAGGCCGGCAGCGAGATGCCCGGCATCTCCTTGCGCGGATTGCCGATGCCGCCGGAGGAGCCGTAGCCGAAGGCCACCCCCTGCCCCGGCTTGCCGATATTGCCGAGCGCCGCCGCCAGCGCGATCAGCGCCCAATAGGGCTGCTCGCCGTAGTCGGCGCGCTGGAGCGACCAGGAGGCGGTGAGCATGGTCGGCTGCGCCAGGCAGCGCTCCGCCAGACCGCGGATATCGGCGGCAGGGATGCCCGTGATATCAGCGGCCCATTCCGGCGTTTTTCCCGCCAGGGTCGGCTCGAGCTTCTCCCAGCCGACGCAATGGGTCTTCAGGAAGGCCCGGTCCTCGCGGCCGAGGCTGACGATGTGGTGGATCATCGCCAGGATCAGCGCCGTGTCGGTGCTGGGGCGTATGGGCAGGAACTCCGCGTGCAGCGCGTCCTCGGTGTCGCCGCGGAAGGGCGAGATGTTCACCATGACGACGCCCGCGGAC
>NZ_JBFUIP010000878.1:0-643 GCF_056401815.1 Aminobacter sp. P4_D5
CCCCCCGGGCGTGCATCGGCAAGGGCCGGCGCCAGCGCCAGGGCGGCGGCGGCCAGGAGGGTCAGGAATCGGGCACTGCGGCGCATGGTCTCGGCATCTCCCAGGAAAATCAGGTCGGGGACAATTCTGTCTTGGATGCAATATACTGGAAGGGTCGACGGATTGCGACATCTTGTCGCAGGGGTCACTCTCGCGGGGTTTCCAGCGGGAGGCCCGAATGTGGTATCGTAATGTTCTGGCGGCAATGGCCGTTGCAACAGGCCTCTCCGGGCCCGCCCTCGCCCAGGCGCCCCAGCGGATTTTCCGCGCCGCCACCAGCGTGGACGCGGCGACGCTGGACCCGCACGCCACCAACGCGCTCTTCACCTACCTGGTCGTCAGCCAGATCTATGAGCCGCTGACCTACCGGGCGGATGACCTGCGGGTCTATCCGGGCCTCGCCACTGCCTGGGAGCAGGTCGAGCCCACCCGCTGGCGCTTCCAGCTCCGCGACGGCGTGCGCTTCGCCGGCGGCGAGAGCTTCGAGGCCGACGACGTGGTGTTCAGCGTCCAGCGCGCCCTCGCCCCCACCAGCAACTACGGCATCTACGTGGACACGGTGGCGAGCGTCACCGCGGTGGACCGGCTGACGGTGGACATCGTC
>NZ_JBFUIP010000879.1:0-643 GCF_056401815.1 Aminobacter sp. P4_D5
CCCGTGCGCGAGGCCGATGACCGTGCGTGCGATCGGGTTGGGCACGCCGCCCGCGCCGATGTCGCGGACGAAGCGCCGGTCGATCTTCAGCCGGTGCACCGACAGCCGCGTGAGGTGCGAGAGCGAGGCATACCCCGTGCCGAAATCGTCCAGCGCGATCGAGACKCCGAGGCTTTCCAGCTCCGCCAGCACCTGCGCGATGCGGTCGGCCGCGCGGTCGAGCAGCACGGTCTCCGTCACCTCGATCTCCAGGCAGGCGGGCTCCAGCCCATGCGCGCGCAGCTCCCTGCGCACGAAGCCGGCGAAATCGGGCGTCAGCAGCTGCGAGGCCGCGACGTTCACGGAGATCCGGCCCGGATCGAGCCCGCGTCCGCGCAGCCGCGTCAGCGCCGCAAGCGATAGGCCCAGCACGCAGGCGCCCAGCGGCACGATGAGCCCCATCTCCTCGGCGACCGGGATGAACTCGGCGGGCGAGACCGGCTTCTCGCCGTCCGACCAGCGGGCGAGGGCCTCGAAGCCGACATGCGCGCCGTCGGCGAGGCGCACCTGCGGCTGCAGCGCGATCTCGATGCCGCCGGCCTCGATGGATTCGCGCAGCGCCGTCGCGAGATGCGCGCGGCGCGCCAGCATGGCGGTGATGGCG
>NZ_JBFUIP010000880.1:0-643 GCF_056401815.1 Aminobacter sp. P4_D5
GGCGCTCTGGCCCTCGCGGATGATCCGCAGCGCCACCGCGGCGCCCGGCTGGCGGCCGGCCTCGCGGATCGCATTGGCGACCGCGTTCACGTCGACCACCTCGCGGGCGCCGACGCCCACGATCACGTCGCCCTCGCGCAGGCCGGCCTCGGCGGCCGGGCTCTCGGGACGGACGCTCGCGACCACGGCGCCGCGGGTGCCCTCGGGCAGGTTCAGCGCCTGCCGGGCCTGCTCGTCGATYGGAGCCAGCGCCACGCCCACCGGGCCGCCGCGCTGCTGCTCGCGCTCGCCGCGCTGGCCGGGCTTGGCGCCGCGGGCGGGGTTGCCCTCACCATCCTGCAGCGTGGCCAGGGTCACGCTGAGATCGCGGGCCTGGCCGTCACGCTGAACGGTCAGCTGGACGGTGCTGCCCGGACGGCTATCGCCGATCAGGCGGGCGAGGTCACGCGGGTTGGCCACGGCGGCATCGCCGACCTTGGTCACCACGTCGCCGGGGCGCAGGCCGCCGCGGGCGGCGGGGCTGTCCGGCTGGATGTCGCCGACCAGCGCGCCCTCGGGCCGCGGCAGGCGCATGGCGCTGGCGAGGGCCGGCGTCAGGTTCTGCGTGGTGGCGCCGAGGAAGCCGCGCTCCACATGGCCATTG
>NZ_JBFUIP010000881.1:0-642 GCF_056401815.1 Aminobacter sp. P4_D5
CATATCGGCATGGTCGGCACCGCGCCGCTCATCCTGGTGGTGCAGCCGAACTTTCCCGGCCGCACGCCGGCCGAGGTGACGACGCGCCTGCGCAACTCGCGCCCCGAGGAATTCGCCTATGCGACCTCCGGCGTCGGCTCCATTCCGCATCTCGCCGTCGAGGTGATGGCGCTGGCGCTGGGCGGCGCGAAGTTCACCCATGTCCCCTATCGCAGCGGCGGGCTGATGCTGACGGCCATCCATCAGGGCGAGGGTCAGTTCGGCATCGCCGTGCTCGCCAGCGCCGCCGGCCAGGTGCGCGACGGGCTGGTGCGCGGCCTCGCGGTCACGAGCCGCGAGCGCTTCCCCTCCTTCCCCGAGATCCCGACGCTGGCCGAGGCCGCCATTCCCGGCTTCGAGATGACGACCTGGAACATGATCATCGGCCCGCCCAACATGCCGCCCGCGGTGGTCGCGCAGGTCAATCGCGCGCTGGTCGCCAGCGTGACCGAGCCGCAATTGCGCGAGCGCCTGCTCGGCGCCGGCGTCGCCGCCTGGAGCGCCACCAACACACCGGAGACGACGCGCGACTTCATGATCGCGGAGGTGAACAAGTACCGCGACGTTGTGGCCCGGACCGGCGTGCGCCTCCAACGTTGATAG
>NZ_JBFUIP010000882.1:0-642 GCF_056401815.1 Aminobacter sp. P4_D5
GGCCAGTACGCCGAGGTGAAGATCACCTTCGAGCCGCGCGAGCGGAACTCGGGCATCGAGTTCGTGAACGGGATCGTCGGCGGTTCGGTGCCGAAGGAATACATCCCGGCCGTGGACAAGGGCATCAAGGTGCAGGCCGATACGGGCGTGCTCGCCGGCTTCCCGACGGTGGACTTCAAGTTCAGCCTGATCGACGGCAAGTACCATGACGTCGACTCGTCGGCCCTGGCCTTCGAGATCGCCGGCAAGGCCTGCTTCCGCGAGGGCATGAAGAAGGCCGGCCCGGTCATCCTCGAGCCGATCATGGACGTGGAAGTGACCACGCCGCAGGACCACGTCGGCGACGTGGTGGGCGATCTCAACCGCCGCCGCGGCGTGATCCAGAACCAGGACATGGCCGGCACCTCGGTCATCGTCCGGGCGCACGTCCCGCTGAAGGAGATGTTCGGCTACATCTCCAACCTGCGCGGCATGACGAAGGGGCGCGCCTCCTTCTCCATGCAGTTCCGCCACTACGATCCCGTGCCGCGCAACGTGGCCGACGAGATCATGAAGGCCGCGGGCTGATCTGAAGCGGGATGACCGAAGGCGCTGACGCGCCTAAGGTCCTCCGGCAACACTTGGCCACCGCGCCCGGG
Source organism: Aminobacter sp. P4_D5 (assembly GCF_056401815.1). NCBI lineage: Bacteria > Pseudomonadati > Pseudomonadota > Alphaproteobacteria > Hyphomicrobiales > Phyllobacteriaceae > Aminobacter > Aminobacter sp. P4_D5. Next base: position 639 of record NZ_JBFUIP010000882.1, read on the forward strand.
AGAC
>NZ_JBFUIP010000883.1:0-642 GCF_056401815.1 Aminobacter sp. P4_D5
CATCCACATCGCCGATGATCCGGCCCAGCAGGTCGCCCGAGCCACGCATTCCGATGCCGCCGGGCATGCGCTCGGCCAACCGGCGGAAGAACCAGACGCGGGTGTCGGCCAGCGCCCCGAAGGCGGCGGCGTGGCTCGCCATGCGCTCGCTCCAGCGCAGCGCCGGACGCAGCAGCACCAGCGGACGCACCCAGACGAGGGCAACCAAGCCAAAGACACCGCCGGCCGCCAGCCCGGCGGCCACGCCCTGCCCGGCCAGCGCCAGCAGCGCCACGCCGGAGAGCGCCGAGACCATCGAGACCAGCAGCGCGCCGATCAGCGCATTGCGCCGCGGCACCCACAGCCGCAGGACCCGGGCGAGGTCAGCCCACATCGGCGAGCTTCCGTTCCCCGAGCTCCAGCACACGGCCGGAGAGGCCCAGCAGCGCGGCGGAATGCGTGGCGATGATGGCGGTGCGGCCGGTGCAGAGCCGGGCGATGGCCTCCATCACCTCGGCCTCGGTGCCGGGMTCGAGCGAGGCGGTGGGCTCGTCGAGCAGGACCAGCGGCGCGTCGCGCAGGAAGGCGCGGGCCAGGGCGACCCGCTGCGCCTGGCCACCGGAAATCCCGTGCCCGCCTTCGCCGACCGGCGTGTCGAGGCCC
>NZ_JBFUIP010000884.1:0-642 GCF_056401815.1 Aminobacter sp. P4_D5
ATGCAGGAGCGCGAGGAGGGCCGTGCGGTCGATCTCTTCTTCAACCGCGTGATGTTCCCCATCCGCGACAGGCGCGGCCGCAGCGTGAGTTTCGGCGGCCGCATCCTCGGCGACGGCCAGCCCAAATACGTGAACGGCCCGGAGACGGCGCTCTTCTCCAAGCGCCGCAACCTCTACGGCCTGGACCTCGCCCGCGAGGGCGTCTTCCGCGGTGCGAAGCTGATCGTCTCCGAGGGCTATATGGACGTGATCGCCCTGCATCAGGCGGGCTTCACCGGCGCCGTCGCCCCCCTCGGCACCGCGCTGACGGAGGAACAGATGCAGGCCCTCTGGCAGGTCAGCCCCGAACCGGTCCTCTGCTTCGACGGCGACGCCGCCGGCACCCGCGCTGCCGCCCGGGCGGCCGAGCTGGCCCTGCCGATGCTTGCCCCCGAACGCACGCTACGCTTCGTGACGCTCCCCGCCGGCGAGGACCCGGACACGCTGATCCGCAAGAGCGGCCCGCGCGCCTTCCAGGCCGCGCTCGACGCCGCTCAGCCGCTCTCCGAGGCGCTCTTCTCGCTGATCGTCGGTGGCAAGGTCCCTGAAAGCCCAGAAGGCCGCGCCGCGCTGCGCAACCGCCTCTCGGGCGCCGCCCAGGCC
>NZ_JBFUIP010000885.1:0-641 GCF_056401815.1 Aminobacter sp. P4_D5
GCGCTCAGTGCGACCCCGAGAAGCGCGCCCACTACGATAGCGGCGATGCGAATGAACCCAAGTTGTGCGGTTCGCGCTGGCCTCAGGTCGGTGACGATGACGGCGGCGACGAAGGCGTTGATCGGATATTCGAGTTTGAAGAACTGCGCGATGGAGATCGCCAGTCCTGCCGCCAGACCTGCCCTTAGGGCCAATTGCAAGCCACGTATGGAAATCCCTGGTCTCATGCGAGTTCCGCACCAACGAACTGCGCAGACAAACGGGTCAGCCAAGCGACCGTTTCCCGACCCTCGCTGATTATGCAAACGGCGCCCCGCCGAAACGCATAATCCCGCCCCCCCTCTGCGCGCCCGCGCCCGTTGCTGCTCCAAAGCCGATCCAGGCCGCCGTCGGGTGCCTCGACGTGGCGCCTGGCTGCGCTGCCGCACCATGGGTCATGGTGGCGAAGCATGCGTCTTCCAGTGGCAGCCGCGCCTCGGTCCGCATAGGACACCTSGACCTYTCGCCGCCCRCCGGCCCGCKCCTCTCATGGATGGCGGGGACTCTCGGGACRTGAGCGCATTCCGCGCCCGATTGCAGAGGTAGATCATGATAACATCGACCAAGTCCGCGAAGGCCGCAGCTGCCCTTCCGAAGAGGAC
>NZ_JBFUIP010000886.1:0-641 GCF_056401815.1 Aminobacter sp. P4_D5
GCGCCGAAGGGTGCCAGCCGGGCCACGCCCTGCGCCAACTCGGTGGTGGCACCGCGCACGGTCAGCGCGCCCTCCACCACCAGTTCGGCCGCGCCAGGCAAGTCCCGGGCGGCGGCAAGCCGGTCGTCCAAATGGGCGTGCAGCTCCGGCAGCCGCGCGGCCTCGATGGTGAAGCCGGCCGCCATGGCGTGGCCACCGCCCGCGATCAACAGGCCCAACTGCCGGGCCGCGATGATCGCCGCCCCCAGGTCCAGCCCCGGAACGGAACGGCCGGAGCCCTTGCCCATCCCGGCCTCGAAGCCCGCCACGCAGGCCGGGCGGTTGAAGCGCTCGCGCACGCGCCCCGCCACGATGCCGACCACGCCCGGATGCCAGCCCTCGTCCTGCAGCAGCAGGACGGCATGGCCCAGTTCGATCTGCGCCTCGGCCTGGCGCATGGCCGAGGCGAGCACGCCGGCCTCCACCTCCTGCCGCTTGCGGTTCACGGCATCGAGCCGCTCGGCCATGGCGCGGGCCTCGATCGGATCGGTCTCCAACAGCAGCCGCAGCCCGAGATCCGGCGCCGCGATCCGCCCGCCCGCATTGATCCGCGGTCCCAGCACGAAGCCCAGCGTGTGCGCGGAGGGCTCATCCCGCACGGC
>NZ_JBFUIP010000887.1:0-640 GCF_056401815.1 Aminobacter sp. P4_D5
CCACACGCCGCGGCGGCGCAGGCTCAGCAGCCCGGCGCCGACCCGGAAGCTGATCCAGTTGCCGCGATCGGTCTCGACGGGGAATTGCAGGATGTCGCGATAGAAGTCGCGCGTCGCCTCGAGCCTGTCGCAGAGCAGGACGGTGTGGTCGAGGTTGCGGATCTCCCGCAGGCTCACGGTGCCGGCCATCCGCGGATGATGTCGCGCGCCGCAGGCCCCAGCGCATCGGATTGCAGCACCAGGGGATCACCGAGGATCGCCGCCGCCAGCGCCTTGTCCAGCATCACCGAGGACAGCAGCGCCAGCGCGTCGGCGGGGCCGTCGGGGCCGTCGATCGGGGCGGGAAAGCCCAGGGTCTCCGCGAAGACCACGCGGTCCTCGCGGACGGGGTCGTCACGCAGCATCCAGTCGAAGAACTGCCGCTGCCAGGAGAGCGCGCGCGGCTGGTGCGGGCCGATCACGACCGCGACGGCATGGTCCCAGTCCAAGGCCGGATACTGCTGCCGCCAGCGCGCCACCTGCGCGCGGAACTGGTCGAGCGTGGAGCCGACCGCGACGCGGAAGCCCCTGTCCGTCGCGGCACGGACGCTGGCGCCGAGGGTGGTCAGCGTGGCCTCGTCCACCTCGCCGCGCTGGTGGA
>NZ_JBFUIP010000888.1:0-639 GCF_056401815.1 Aminobacter sp. P4_D5
GGAGGAGGTCGCGGAGACCGTGCATTTCCTCGCCTCGGACGCGGCGGCCTACCTCACGGGAACGACGATCGACGTGGGCGGCGGCAGCTACATGCCCTGACCGCCTGCGCCTGCAACCACACGGAGGAAACAACCAAGATGCAACGCCGCACATTGGTCGCCACGGGCGCCGCCACTCTCTTCGCGCCCGCCATCGCCCAGCCCGCCTGGCCCGAGCGCGAGATCACCATCATCGTCCAGTACGGTCCCGGCGGCTCGACCGACGTCTCCACCCGTGCCATCGCCGCCGAGGCCGAGAAGATCCTCGGCGTRCCGRTSCAGATCGTGAACCGSCCCGGCGGCCAGGGCACGGTSGGCSYGCAGACSGTCGCSGCSGCGCGGCCSGACGGCTACACCATCGGCACGACGGGCCTCGCGGGCCTCGCCATCGCGCCGCACATGCTCGACGTCACCTACGGCTCCAACGACTTCACCTTCCTGCCGGCCTTCGCGCGCTATCTCTACGGCATCGCGGTCCGCGCGGAATCGCCGCACCGGACCATCATGGATCTGGTGAACGCGGCCAAGGCGCGCCGCACGACCTTCGGCGCCACGGGTGCGCCGAACAACATCGGCATGTTCGACATCGCGCGCGTGACC
>NZ_JBFUIP010000889.1:0-639 GCF_056401815.1 Aminobacter sp. P4_D5
AACCAGAAGCGAACCCGCAGGATCTACAATGAGTTGGGGCATCAACTGCGGCACAAGGCGCCTAAGCGCAGGGTGAAGGCGAAGCTGCGCGAGGATCGTCGTGATGCCCTGTCGCCGAATGAAACCTGGGCGATGGACTTCGTGCACGATCAACTGGCGACGGGAGCTCGGCTGCGCGTGCTGACGGTGGTGGACATCTTCTCGCGCTATGCGCCCGTGATCGATCCGCGGTTCAGCTACCGCGGCGAGGATGTGGTGAAGACGCTGGATCGTGTCTGCGCGACGGTGGGGTATCCGAAGACGATCCGCGTGGATCAGGGATCGGAATTCGTGTCCCGTGACGTCGACCTGTGGGCCTATGCGCACGACGTGACGCTGGATTTCTCGCGGCCGGGCAAGCCGACGGACAATGCTTATATCGMGGCCTTCAACGGCCGGTTYCGGGCGGAGTGCCTGAACACGCACTGGTTCCTGACGCTTGCCGATGCCCGCGAGAAGATGGAGGCTTGGCCGAAGCCGGCCTGGACCAGACGCCAGGCAAGCGGACGATGATAATGCCCGGTCGGCTCAAGGCCGACGGTGACCGGGCGTTCCAAGGCGCGGAGTTCAGTCACCAGCCGGTCATGCTCAGGCCGGGTG
>NZ_JBFUIP010000890.1:0-639 GCF_056401815.1 Aminobacter sp. P4_D5
GATTCCCGCAGCAGCTTTCCCGTAGCCGATACGAACAACGCCACGGACGGGGACATCTACATCGCCTGGGCGCTGGCCCAGGCCGCCGAGCGATGGGAAGTCGCCGCCTATCGGGCCGCCGCGACCCGCATGGCCGAGGACATCCTGAAATGCTGCGTGGCCGAGGTGAACGGCCGGACGATCCTGCTGCCCGGCACCGGCGGCTTCCGTAGCGCCGAAGGCACGGTCGTGAACCCCTCCTACTACGCCTTTCCTGCGCTCCGCGCGCTCTCGCGGCTGGTGAGCGATCGGCGCTGGGCCCGGCTGGAGCGCGACGGCCTGGAGATCATCCGGGAGGCATCCCTGGGTCGCTGGCACCTGCCCCCCGACTGGCTGCTGCTGCCGCAGGCCGGCGGTCACTCGATTCCGGCACCGGCCTGGCCGGTCCGCTTCTCCTGGGATGCCCTGCGTGTGCCGCTGAATCTGGCGTGGCTTCGGGTCGATCACGAGACGATCGCGGCCGCGCGCCGCTTCTGGAGCGATCCCGGTCATCGCCAGCGACCGCCGGCCTGGGTCGACCTGCGCACGGGTGAAATACCCCCCTATGCCGGCCACGCCGGGGTGCGCGCGGTCCAGGCGCTGGTGGGCTCGCAGCAGGGC
>NZ_JBFUIP010000891.1:0-639 GCF_056401815.1 Aminobacter sp. P4_D5
ATCCAGCACCCGGCGGGCGGTGGCAGCGGCAGCACCGGCCGCCTGGCCATCGCGCGGCATGATCTCGGGCACGAGGGCATCGAGATAGGTCTCGATCAGCCTGGGGTCGTCGGTGGGGGGCAGCACCGCATGGGCGGTGCCTGCATAGGCGACGAGCCCCGTCCGCGCCCCGCCGCGCGCCGCGACCAGATCGCGGATCTTGCGCTTGCCCGCCTCCAGCGCCGGCAGCGCGGCGCGCGAGAGGTCCAGCGCGACCACCATCGTCGCGCTGTCGGTGACGAAGGGGCTGCGCTCGCGCCGCCAGGTCGGGCCGGCGAGGCAGAGCGCCAGCACGGCCAGCATCGTCGTGGCCAGCACCGCGGGCCGCAGCCGCGCGCGTGTGCCCTGCACGATCAGCAGCGCGTCCAGCAGGTGCGGCGCCACCACGCCGCGCCAGCCGCCGGCCTCGCGGCGCTTGCGGCGATCCAGCAGCAGGGGCAGCGGCGCCAACAGGAGCAGCAGCAGCCACCAGGGGCGCAGCAGATGGAGTTCGCTCATGCCACCGCCTCGCGCGTGATGCGACCCAGCGAGAGCAGCGCGACCAGTGCCGCGACCCCGGCCAGGGGCCAGAAGAAGAGCGGCGTGCGCGGCCGCCAGGAC
>NZ_JBFUIP010000892.1:0-638 GCF_056401815.1 Aminobacter sp. P4_D5
GAGGGCACCAGCGAGAGGATCAGGTCCAGGTCATGGATCATGAGGTCCAGCACGACGGACACGTCGAGGCTGCGCGGCCGGAACGGCGCCACCCGCGCCGCCTCCAGCGAGACCAGCCGGCGGCCGTCCAGGCTTTCCCGGAGCGTCTGGATCGCCGCGGAATGCCGCTCGATCTGCCCCACCATCAGCACCAGCCCCTTCGCGGCGGCCAGTTCGATCAGCGCATCGGCCTCGGCGAGCGTCGCCGTGATGGGCTTCTCGACGAAGACATGCTTGCCCGCCTTGAGCGCAGCCTCGGCCAGGCGGGCGTGGAACAGCGTCGGCGTCGCGATCACCACGGCATCGCAGGCTTCCAGCAGGGCCTCAGCCGAAAGCGCGGGGCAACCGGCCTCGCCCGCGACCTGCGCTGCCCGGGCGGCATCGGCGTCATGCAGCCCGGCCAGGCGCGCCCCCGGCGCCCCCTTCAGCTTGAGGGTGTGGAAGCGGCCGAAATGGCCCGCGCCGAAGACGCCGATCCCTGGGGAAACCATGCCCGTTCCCTAACCCTTCCGGGCAAGGCTTGCATCCCCCCCTCCCCCTCGTCATGTTCCGGCCGAATCGCTGGTCTAGGTGCCTTGCCCTCATGATGTACTTCGCGC
>NZ_JBFUIP010000893.1:0-637 GCF_056401815.1 Aminobacter sp. P4_D5
CTGCTGCCCAGCTACGCCGGCCGTCTGATGCAGCAGGAGCTGGAGGCGCTGGACGCTGCCCTCGGCAACCCGCAGCGACCCGTGGTCGCCATCGTCGGCGGCGCCAAGGTCTCCACCAAGCTGGACCTGCTGGGCAACCTCTCCTCCAAAGTGGATGTGCTGGTCATCGGCGGCGCCATGGCCAACACCTTCCTCGCCGCGCAGGGCCATTCCGTCGGCAAGTCGCTGCAGGAAGCCGAGATGCACGACACCGCGCGCGAGATCCTCGCCGCCGCCGGCAAGAATGGCTGCGAGATCGTCCTGCCGCTCGACCTCGTGGTCGCCGAGGGCTTCGCCGCGCATTCCCCCAACAAGGTCGTCGGCCTCGATGGCGTGCCGGCCGACATGATGGCACTGGACGTCGGCCCCGCCACGATCGCCGATGTGGTGAAGCGCCTCTCGGCCGCGAAGACGCTGGTCTGGAACGGTCCCTTCGGCGCCTTCGAGATCGCGCCCTTCGACACCGCGACCGTCACCGTGGCCAGGGAGGTCGCGCGCCTCACCGAGGCCGGGRAGCTCCGCTCGGTGGGCGGCGGCGGCGACACCGTCTCCGCCCTGCGCCATGCGGGCGTCTCGGAGCAGATGAGCTATGTCAGCT
>NZ_JBFUIP010000894.1:0-637 GCF_056401815.1 Aminobacter sp. P4_D5
CCTACATCCCCGCCCACAAGACGCAGTACGCACGTGCCTCTGGCCCCAGGCCCACGGAGCTGAGCCCCTCTCTCGGCTTGCCACCGCGGCGCAAGGTTTACGCAACGACGTCAAGCGTTCTGGCAACCCCGGGGGCTCACCCTTCCGGTTTTCTTCTGGTCGCTGGTTCGTTCGACCGTTTCGTCAATCTGGGGCCGCCCCGTCGGGGATGGTTCCACTATGTTTGTGGAAGGTGCCTGCGATGACCCCTAAGGTCGCTCGCTTCCTTGCTGACACCCAACCGGCGACGCCGTGTCTGGTGCTCGACGTGGACCGCGTGGAAGAGAACTTCCGCCGGCTGCGCGATGCCCTTCCGCTCGCCCGCATCTATTATGCCGTGAAGGCCAATCCGGCCGCGCCCGTGCTGGAGCGGCTGGTCGGCCTCGGCTCGCATTTCGACGCCGCGAGCTTCCAGGAAGTCTCGATGTGCCTGGATTCCGGCGCCGATCCGGAGGCGATCTCCTACGGCAACACCATCAAGCGCGAGCGCGACATCGCCGGTGCCTATGCGCGCGGCGTGCGCATGTTCGCCTTCGACAGCGAGATGGAACTGGAGAAGCTGGCCCGCTCCGCCCCGGGCAGCCGCGTCTATTGCCGC
>NZ_JBFUIP010000895.1:0-637 GCF_056401815.1 Aminobacter sp. P4_D5
CGGGAGGCTCACGCCGACCCGGCGCTCGCGCAGCCTGGCAACAAGCGCATCGCCCGCGGCGGGGCCGAGCGCGAGGTTCTCCGCCGCCATGGCCCGGCATTCCAGGTCTTCCTGGTGAAAGGCCTCCCCTCCCTTGTCGGGCGTGGGCAGGGCCTCGCGCGTCGGGCCCGTGGGCAGCGGCGCCTGCGCACAGGCCGGAGCCGCCAGCGTGAGGGCCGCCCACATCCAGCTTCTCTTCAAGCTCGCCTCCCCGTGTCGGGAGAGCCTAGCCCACGCCCGGCGGCAGAAGCGACACATGCGCCGCTACGATCCGCCAGCCCTCCGGTGTGCGCAGCCAGGTGTGGCTCTGCCGGCCGATCCGGTCCGAGCCCTCGCGGAGGAAGGTCGTGTTGGCGGTGCCGAAGTCGCGGCCATAGGTGGTGATGACAGTGCGGAGCAGCTGGCGCGCGAGACCCTGGGAAGGGCGGTTGGCGCGGAACTCGGCGATCTCGGCGTAGGAGAAAAGGTTCTCCGTCGCCCCGAAGCGCAGCGTATGCGGGTCGTTCCAGAAGAGCTCGTCCAGCACGGCCACGTCGTTGCTCACCAGCGCCTGCTCGTAGCGGTGGAAGGCCGCCGTGACCTCCGCATGGACTTCGGG
>NZ_JBFUIP010000896.1:0-637 GCF_056401815.1 Aminobacter sp. P4_D5
ATCGTCTACAAGTCGGCGGATGCTCCCATGCGGCGGTCGCGCCGGGCCATTGGGCTCATGCTGCGCGAGGGGCTGCTCAAGGAGAACATCGACGGCGAGGCGCTGAACTGGGCCTATCGCCGGCTGCTCGCGCGCTCCGAGCGCCGCCGGATCCTGATGGTCATCAGCGACGGCGCGCCGGTGGACGACAGCACGCTCTCCGTGAACCCCGGCAACTACCTGGAGCGGCACCTGCGCGAGGTCATCAAGGAGATCGAGGGCCGCAGCCTGGTGGAGCTCATCGCCATCGGCATCGGCCACGATGTGACGCGCTACTACCGCCGCGCCGTGACGATCGTGGACGCCGAGGAGTTGGGCGGCACGATGATGAAGAAGCTGGCCGAGCTGTTCGACGAGGATGCCGCGGAGGCCTGGCATCGCGCGGCGGCGGAGCGCGCGCCGCTGGTGGCGTAAGGCCAGAGGCTCTGCACCTTCCTGAGTGAAAGGGTCAGGGCCAAAAGCCCTGGTGGGGGGTTGGCAGCGAAGCGGAGACGACCGAGGGGCCAAAGCCCCCTCGATTTCGCCTTGATTCCCAGGCAAGCACCGCCGCGCACCTCCGGATGATCCTGGCTTGATCCGTCGCCGCCATCTCTTCGCG
>NZ_JBFUIP010000897.1:0-636 GCF_056401815.1 Aminobacter sp. P4_D5
GTGAACATCCTGGCCTGCGGCATCTTCGGCTCGGTCTCGGGCTCCTCGGCCGCGACCTGCGCCACCGTCTCCAAGATCGCGCTGCCGGAGCTCAAGAAGCGCGGTTATGACGAGGACGTGGCGATCGGCTCGCTGGCCACATCGGGCACGCTCGGCATCCTGATCCCGCCCTCGATCATCATGGTGGTCTATGCGGTGGCGGCCGAGGTCTCGATCGTGCGCGTCTTCATCGCGGGGTGCCTGCCCGGGCTGATCGTGATGCTGCTGTTCAGCGCCTATATCGTGGTCTGGGCGCTGCTCAACCCGAAGAAGCAGCCGGCGCCCGAGCCGCGCATCTCCTTCGCGGAGAAGCTGCGGCAGAGCTCCAAGCTCATCCCCTGCGCCGTGCTGATCGTCGTTGTCATCGGCACGATGTTCGTGGGCTGGGCCACCGCCACCGAGGCCGCCGCCTTCGGCGTGCTGGGCTCACTGCTCATGGCTGGCGGCCGCTGGCCCGGCCTCGCCTTGCTGGGGCTGGACCTCGTCGCCTGGGCGACGGGGCTGATCCCCTTCTCGCAGGTCTGGCCCATCGCCTTCTTCGCCCTGCTCGGCATCGCCGCCGGTGAGCGCGTACTGACCTGGCAGAGCTTCCTGGAC
>NZ_JBFUIP010000898.1:0-636 GCF_056401815.1 Aminobacter sp. P4_D5
CTTCGAGACGGCGGTACGAGAACGCATCCCCATCATGTCCATCCTGCTGAACAACTTCTCCATGGCGATCGAGCTGAAGGTCATGCCGATCAGCACCGAGAAATTCCGCAGCACCGACATCAGCGGCGACTATGCCGCCATGGCCCGTGCTTTCGGCGGCTATGGCGAGCGCGTGGAGAAGGTCGAGGACATCATCCCCGCGATCAAGCGGGGTATCGCCAAGACCAAGGAGGGAATTCCGGTGCTGCTGGAGTTCATCACCTCCAAGGAGACACAGGTGTCGAGGCTCTGATGGCAACGGTCCAGATCAACAAGGTCCGCAAGGCCTTCGGCAGCACCGCCGTCCTGCACGGCGTTTCCGTCGACATCGAGGATGGCGAGTTCGTCGTCCTCGTCGGCCCCTCCGGCTGTGGCAAGTCCACCCTGCTGCGCATGCTCGCAGGACTCGAGAACATCACCGGCGGCGAGATTTCCATCGGCGGGCGCGTGGTCAACACCGTGCCGCCGAAGGACCGCGACATCGCSATGGTGTTCCAGAACTACGCGCTYTAYCCGCACATGASCGTCTTCGACAACATGGCCTTCTCCATGAAGCTGGCCAAGGCATCGAAGGACGTCATGCAGACGGAGGTGATG
>NZ_JBFUIP010000899.1:0-636 GCF_056401815.1 Aminobacter sp. P4_D5
ATCCAGCAGGGCATGGCCTTCGACCTCGCACCAGGCGAGGACCGGATCGGCGGACGGTTGCTGCGCAAGCGGCCAGGCGGGGCGACCGCGGCGCGGCTGCTCTCCTACCGCGACTACACCGGGCTGGAATTGATGCGCGTCGTGCGGGAGGCGGTGCTGCTGACGCCCGGCATCACCGTGCTGGAGCGCGCCCCGGCGCTGGAGCTGCTGGCCGATGCCCGTGGCGCCTGCGCCGGCGCGGTGCTTCTCGACCTCGAGCAGCGACGCCTGGTCCTGGCGCATAGCGGCGCGACGATCCTTTCGACCGGCGGGGCGGGGCGGCTGCATCTCGCTGGCTTCCCGACCTCGAATCACTACGGCGCGACCGCCGACGGACTGGTGCTGGCCTATAGGCTGGGCGCCGGGCTCCGGGAGCTCGACAGCTTCCAGTTCCACCCCACCGGCATCGCCTGGCCGCCGCATCTCGCCGGCACGCTGATCAGCGAGGCAGCGCGCGCGGCGGGTGGCACGCTGTTGAATGGCCGCGGCGCGCGCTTCGTGGACGAGCTGGCCCCGCGCGACATCGTCTGTGCCGCCATCCTGCGCGAGATCGCCGAAGGCCGCGCGGTGGAGCGCGACGGCACGGTGGGCGTGCTG
>NZ_JBFUIP010000900.1:0-636 GCF_056401815.1 Aminobacter sp. P4_D5
AAGCACTGGATCAGCGGTGGCCATGCGGCCGATGTCGTGATGGTCATGGCCGTCACCGATCCCGAGAAGCGCGCGCGCGGCGGCATTGGCGCCTTCCTCGTCGAGCGCGGCACGCCGGGCTTCGAGGTGACGCGCGTCGACACCACCATCGGCTCCGAGGCGATCAAGCTGGGCGAGCTGACCTTCACCGATTGCGTCGTGCCGGACAGCGCGCTGCTCGGCGATCCCGGCCAGGGCTTCGCCATCGCCATGGGCTCGCTGACCAACGGGCGCCTCGGCGTCTCGGCGGCCTGCATCGGCGCGGCGGACCGGCTGCTCTCGCTCGCCGTCGAGCACGCGAAGCAGCGCGTTACCTTCGGCAAGCCGCTCTCCGAGCGCCAGGCCATCCAGTGGATGCTCGCCGACAGCGCCATGGAGATCGAGGCTGCCCGCGCCCTGCTCTACGACACGCTGCGCAAGGTCGTGGCGGGCCAAAACTTCGGCACGCTGGCCAGCATGTGCAAKGTCGTCTGCACGGAGATGGTGGGCCGCGTGGCCGACCGATCGGTCCAGGTGCATGGCGGCATGGGGCTGGTGCGCGGCTTCTCGGTCGAGCGCTTCTACCGCGACATCCGCCATTACCGCATCGGCGAAGGC
>NZ_JBFUIP010000901.1:0-635 GCF_056401815.1 Aminobacter sp. P4_D5
TTGGGGCTGCCACGAAAGAGCGGTCGGGTTACAGGGAAAATGCATGCAAATTGATCAATCTGCCATCGCCGCCGCCGCCCGCCTGATTGCCGGCGATGTCCGCCGGACACCGCTGCTGGCGATGCCCGGATGGGGCGTGCTGAAGCTGGAGATGCTGCAATTGGCCGGCAGCTTCAAGCCGCGCGGTGCCTTCAACCGGATGCGGGCGGCAGGCGCCGGGCCGGCAGGCGTGATCGCCGCCTCGGGCGGCAACCACGGCGTGGCGGTGGCTGCGGCGGCGCAGTCGCTCGGGCTGAAGGCGGAGATCTTCGTCCCGGAAATCTCGGCGGAGGCGAAGCGGGCGCGCATCCGCTCGTTCGGCGCAAGGCTCGTGGTGGGCGGCGCCAGCTACGACGAGGCGCGGCAGGCCAGCGAGGCCCGCGCCGCCGAGACCGGCGCCCTCGTGGTCCATGCCTACGACCAGCCGGAGGTGCTGGCCGGCCAAGGCACGGTCGCCCTGGAATGGGAGGAGCAGGCGCCCGAGCTCACGCACCTGCTGGTGGCGGTGGGCGGCGGTGGGCTGATCGGCGGTATCGCGGCCTGGCACCGCGCGAGCGGCGTCACCCTAGTCGCAGTGGAGCCGGAGGGCTGCCCCT
>NZ_JBFUIP010000902.1:0-635 GCF_056401815.1 Aminobacter sp. P4_D5
GTGCAGTACCGCGGCAGCCTGATGCCGCTGGTGCCGCTGCACGGCTTCATGGCGCTGCCGGAATCCGGCAGCCAGGCCGTGCTGGTCTTCGGCGATGGCGTGCGGGCCATGGGGCTGATGGTGGATGAGATCCTCGACGTGGTGGATGCCTCGCTCGACATGGACACGGCGGGCGTCCGGCCCGGCTTCCTCGGAAGCTGCGTCGTGGCCGGCAAGGTGACGGAGGTCCTGGACACCGCCTTCTGGCTCAAGCTCGGCCAGGCCGATTGGTTCGAGCCGGCGGCCGGCGGCGGCCGGCCGAGCGTGCTGATCGTCGAGGACAGCGATTTCTTCCGGAACCTCATCGTCCCCTCGGTGACGGCGGCCGGCTTCGACGTCACGACTGTCGCCGATGGTCGCGAGGCCCTGCGCCTGCGCGACGCGGGCGAACTGTTCGACGCGATCGTCTCCGATATCAACATGCCGGAGCTCGACGGCTTCGGCCTGGCGCGCGCCGTGCGCGAAGGCGGGATCTGGGCCGACCTGCCGATGATCGCGCTCTCCGGCCGCTCCGAGCCGCGCGACGTGGAGCGCGGCCGCGCCGCGGGCTTCAGCGACTACATCGCCAAGTTCGACCGCGAGGCGCTGCTCACCAG
>NZ_JBFUIP010000903.1:0-635 GCF_056401815.1 Aminobacter sp. P4_D5
GCAGGATCGCAACCAGGCACGGCTCCGGCGCGGCCAGGACCGGCGCGCGCATCGGGCCGACAGGGGTCTCGATGCCCGCCTCCGCCTCGTCGAGGTCGCGCAGGGCCTCGCTGGTCAGGATGGCGCCGATCTCGGCGAGGATGCGGCGGAAGGTCGCGCTGTCCGTCTCGCGCCGCCGGATGCGGGTGAGCTTGGCGCGCAGCAGCGCATGGTCGGGGATGTGGAGAGGGATGCTCATCGGTCGGTCAGCCTGAGCTCGATGCGTCGGTTGCGGGCGTAGGCCTCGGGCGAGTCGGCCGTGTCGATCGGCTGGTGCTCGCCGAAGGCGGCGGCAGCCACGCGGTTGGCCGGCAGCCCCGCCTCCATGAGCAGATTCGCGACCGCGATGGCACGGGCGGCGGACAGCTCCCAGTTGGTGGCGTAGCGGTTGCTGCGGATGGGGTTGCGGTCGGCATGGCCGTCCACGCGCAGCAGCCAAGGGATCTCCGTCGGAATGCGGGAGGCGATGTCAAAGAGCACGCGCGAGAGCTGGCGGATTTGCTGCTGGCCCGCGGCCGAGAGTTCGGCCGAGGCGGGCGGGAAGAGCACCTCGGACTGGAAGATGAAGCGGTCGCCCACGATGCGCAGCTCCGGAC
>NZ_JBFUIP010000904.1:0-635 GCF_056401815.1 Aminobacter sp. P4_D5
GGCTGGAAGTGGTCCTGGCCGATGGCCGCGTGATCCACACCGGCGGCCGCACGCGCAAGGCGGCCAATGGCTACGACCTGACGCGGCTCTTCATCGGCAGCGAGGGCACGCTCGGCATCATCACCAAGGTGCGGCTGCGGCTGCACGGCATCCCCGAGGCGATGACCTCGGCCGTCTGCCAGTTCCCGAGCCTCGAAGCCGCTGTGAACAGCGTCATCACCACCATGCAGGCCGGCGTGCCCGTGGCGCGCATCGAGCTGCTGGACGAGGTGCAGATGGCCGCCTGCATCAGCTACTCCAAGCTGGAGGGCTACAAGCCGGTCCCCACGCTCTTCCTGGAGTTCCACGGCACCGAGGCCGGCGTCGTCGAGCAGGCCGAGCTGGTGGAGGGCATCACCTCCGAATACGGCGCCGAGGGCTTCGCCTGGGCGCGTGACGCCGAGAGCCGCAACAAGCTGTGGAAGGCGCGGCACGACGCCTACTGGGCCTGCATCGCCGCACAGCCGGGCTCGCGCGGCATCGCGACCGACGTCTGCGTGCCGATCTCGCGGCTGGCGGACGCGCTGCTCGGCTGCAAGCGCGACATCGAGGAATCCGGTTTGATGGCGCCCATCGTCGGCCATGTCGGCGACGGG
>NZ_JBFUIP010000905.1:0-635 GCF_056401815.1 Aminobacter sp. P4_D5
TTGGGCGCTTCCGGCTCTGCCAGTGAAAGCCCATCCAGACCAGCCTGGTTCCGCAGCGCGACGAGCGGATCGCCTGTGCCCGCCCAGCGCAGCACCAGCCTGCGCTCGGGGTCCACCAGAATCAGGCACAAGCCCGGCGTCAGCCCGGCCGCCTCGCGCTCGAAGACCGCCACCGATTTCTCCACGCCGGAAAAATCGCGGCGCCGGCGGATCACCCGCCAGGAGGAATCCCCCTCCGGCAGCTCGGAATAGCCGCCGAGGGTGAAGAGGACGCGGCTCACGCCTGGTCCGGCCAGATGTCGCGTTCCGTCCAGCCGAGCTCGGCGAATTCCTCCGCGCGCAGATGCGCTTCGCCGACGGAGAAGAACTCGTCGAGCTGCGGGGGTTTCACGCTGGTTCCGGASAGCATSGCGTGSACCTGKCCGCGATGGTGGATGTCGTGCTCGAAGAGATGGAGCAGCAGCCGGTCCGCGCGCTCCCGCTGGATGCGGCTGCCGCGATGAATCTCCACGATATGGCCGAGATCGTCCAGCGCCTCGCACCAGGCGATGAGCCGGTTGTCCACAGCCGCCTGCTCGCGCCGCAGCTCCGCGAGGGTGGCGCAGGGCGCCGGATTGGCGAAGGCGGCGTGGCCG
>NZ_JBFUIP010000906.1:0-635 GCF_056401815.1 Aminobacter sp. P4_D5
GGCCCGAGGCGGTAAGGCGCTGCTCGGCCTCGGCATCGGCCGGATTGAGGAGGGCGGCGGCGAGACGGCTCGCCGCCTCGGCCGGCGACAGTTCGGGAGCGATGTCGTGCCGCTGCGGCCTGAGGCCGGGCATTTCGTTGGCCAGCACACGGGCCAGCGCCATCTGGCCGGCCGCGGCCAGCCCGCGCTCGCCCCCCCGCCCGACGACATGGAACTGCGACGCGACGCCGTCCGCGGCGGCGGCGAGATGGGCGAGCGGGACCAGGCTTTCCGCGTCGGGCGCCGGCAGGGCGATGACTGCGGCACCGCGCAGCAGGCGCGGAGCCGGGTCTGACGGCAGATGCGCGACATGCGCGCCGGCGGCAGCCAGCGCCTCGGCGAGCGCCTCGCCCAGCAGCCGCTGCGTGCCGCTCGCCCAGAGGACGAAGCGCCGCGCCGGTGCCGCATGCAGCAGCTGGCCGCCGGCGGGCTTGGTCGCGGCGATCAGCGCCGCCTCCCAGGGGAGGGCGGGCAGAGGGATCTGGTGCGGACGGGGCCACCCGCCGGCGGTCATCACCGCCGCCCAGCCGGCGGCGTCGCGCAGCCGGGGCGCCGACCACCAGCCGGGCGCGAGACCCTCGGTCATGTCCCAGAAG
>NZ_JBFUIP010000907.1:0-634 GCF_056401815.1 Aminobacter sp. P4_D5
CGCCTGGTCAGCTTGGCGGCGCGGGTGAGGCCGGGCAGGCCGGTCGCGATCCCCGCCAGGACGCCGATCTCGGCCCGGGCGGCGCGCTCGGCGATCTTCCGCTGCTCCCAGATTTCCTCCGTGGCTGTCGTGGAATCGGCATCGCCGAAGACGTGCGGGTGGCGGCGGATCATCTTGGCCGTGCTGCCGGCCGCGACGTCCTCGAAGCGGAACCAGCCGCGCTCCTCGGCCATCCGCGCATGATAGACGACCTGGAGCAGCAGATCGCCGAGCTCGTCCAGCAGCACCGCCGGCTCAGGGCCGCGGCGGATGGCATCCGCGACCTCGTAGGATTCCTCCACCGTGTAGGGCGCGATCGTCGAGAAATCCTGGACAACGTCCCAGGGGCAGCCCGTGTCCTTGTCGCGCAGCCGCGCCATGACCGCGAGGAGGGCGTCGATCGAGGGGGCGTCGGGCATGTCGTCCACGGGGAGCGTCTCCGGTTGTCCACAGATGAAGTTACCGCATAAGATTTATTATGGAAAATACTGGCATGGGGAAAAGCCTGTGGATTCAAGCTCCAGCCCAGATCGGTTCTCAGATCGGCGCCTCCAGGACGAGCCCGTCGACGCCCATCTCCACGCCATCCGGCAAC
>NZ_JBFUIP010000908.1:0-634 GCF_056401815.1 Aminobacter sp. P4_D5
CGCGGCCTGCCTCGCCGGGCTGGACCTGGCGCTCTGGGACCTCACCGCGCGCCGCGCCGGCAAGCCGTTGCGCGTGCTCCTGGCCGGCGACGGCGTGCGGAATGAGGTGCCGGCCTATGCCAGCGGCCTGAACCCCGACACGTCCTTCGAAACCGTGGCCCGCTGCCGCGAGGCCGGCTTCCGGGCCTTCAAGGTCAAGGTCGCCTTCGGGCGGGAGTCCGACGACGCCACCGTTTCCCGCCTCGCGAGCAACCTGCGACCGGGCGAGCGCCTGATGGTGGACGCCAATCAGGGCTGGGACCTGCCCGAGGCCCGCCGCATGGTTCCACGCCTCGGCGCCTATGGGCTCGGCTGGATCGAGGAGCCGATCCCGGCCGACCGTCCCGCCGCCGAATGGGCGGAGCTGGCGATGCTGTCGCCGGTGCCGCTGGCCGGTGGCGAGAACGTCATGGGCTTCGAGAATTTCGCCTCGCTGATCGGCAACGGAAATCTCGGCGTGGTGCAGCCGGACACGCTGAAATGGGGCGGCGTGACCGGCGCCTATGCCGTGGGCCGCCGCGCGATCGCCGCCGGGCGGTCCTATTGCCCGCACTGGCTGGGCGGCGGGATCGGCCTGCTCGCCGCGGCGCAGGTC
>NZ_JBFUIP010000909.1:0-634 GCF_056401815.1 Aminobacter sp. P4_D5
AGTTCCTGCCGAGCGGCCGCTCGCACCTCATCATCGAGCAGTCCAACGACGGCCCGCTCGACAACACGCAGGAATTCCGCGTGCCGGACGGCCATGTCTTCGCCATGGGCGACAACCGCGACAACAGCCTCGACAGCCGCGTGCCATCGGCGGTGGGCTTCGTGCCGGTCGAGAACCTCGTGGGCCGGGCCGAGTTCATCTTCTTCTCGGTCGACGGCAGCGCGCGCTGGTGGGAGGTGTGGGCCTGGCCCTTCGCCATCCGCTACTCGCGCCTCTTCTCCGCGGTGCGATGACGGACAAGCTTCAGGGACGCCTCGGCCACCGCTTCCGCAACACGGCGCTGCTCGAACAGGCGCTGACCCACCGCTCGGCCGCCGATCCGCGCCGCCGCATGCTGGATTCCAACGAGCGGCTGGAGTTCCTGGGTGACCGGGTGCTCGGGCTCTGCATCGCCGAATGGCTGGCCGAGCGCTTCCCGCAGGAGCGCGAGGGCGACCTCGGCCAGCGGCTGGCCACCCTCTGCTCCCAGGACATCATCGCGCCGATCGCCGAGAAGATGGGCCTGGCCGATGCGCTGCGGGTGCCGCCCTCCGAGGGCCGCACCGGGCTGCGTGCCCGGGCGACGGTGCTGGCG
>NZ_JBFUIP010000910.1:0-633 GCF_056401815.1 Aminobacter sp. P4_D5
ACGACACTGCGCAGCGCAGCGTAGAGCGCGCTAGGGCTACTAAGCTAACGCCATCCCAGATTGCCGAAGTGGAACATCGGGAGGGGCTGATGAGGATCATTGCCGCCGAAATCCTTCGTCTGAAAGACCATCGGCAAACAATGCACTGAGTGCCCCGGCAACGCGCCCGGCCTTGCCGAGCCGACAAGCAGGGATTGCCTGCCGACTATTGAACCGGGCGCGCGATCCGGGCCGTGGGGCTGTGGGGCGACGAAGACCCGGATGACACTAGCGTGCGCTCGCCTCGTTAATGATCCGTGGAGTGGCTATCTAAATATTATCGGGTTCTAATCTTATTCTGGTACGGGACCGCGCCCTTTTAGTGCGAGTCCTACGATGGCATGTTGTCGGCGCGCGGCGCTGTTGACTGGTGGAACGGCCCAGAGCTGTGGCGGGGGCGGCCTGTCGAAACCTGATCTCGGCAGGCCGTTCTAGCCGCCCCTGAAACCTGCCTGAGACATCAGTGGCGCGCGCCAACTATACTCCTCGGTTGCCTTAACCTGCCGGGAGGGATCGCGGCAGGCCCCATGCTAGATCGTGTGGTTGAGGGGACGAGTAGAGGCACACTCCACCAACATAACGGGGTATGAGGGT
>NZ_JBFUIP010000911.1:0-633 GCF_056401815.1 Aminobacter sp. P4_D5
GGCCCGGCCCGTGCGGAGCCGGTGCGGCGGATCGGGGAAGCCAATCCACGCCTCCAGGTCTTCGCCGTCAGAGGTTCCCCCTTTCGGGGCCGTCTCGCTCATCTCGCGCTACGAGACCAGAGCCCGCGGCGCAGCGCAACGGGGGAAGTCAGGGCAGCGGCGGCAACAGTTTCGTGACCTCGGCGCTGGTCGGCGTGCCGCCCATGAAATCGAAATCGCCGGCCCTGAGCCGCTTCGCGGCATCGACGGTCGCGCCCATGGCGACACGGTAAAGCGAGCCGCCGAGCGAGACGCGGCGCACGCCGGCCGCTTCGAGCACGGAGAGCGGCACCGGGCCGCTGCGCGGGCCGAAGACCACGTTCACGGGCTTCGGCGCCACCGCCTTCACCACCGCCTCGATGGCGGCCATGTCGGGCAGGCCAGGCGCGTAGAGCACGTCCGCGCCGACCTCGGCGAAGGCCTGGAGGCGGCGGATGGTGTCGTCCAGGTCGGGGCGGCCATTGATGAAGTTGTCGGTCCGCCCCGTCAGGACGATCCTGCCCTTCGCGGCCTTGGCCGCCGCCTTGATGCGGGCGACCGCCGCGTCGAAGCCGTGGATGGGGTCTGCGGGATTGGCGGTCGTGTCCTCGATGC
>NZ_JBFUIP010000912.1:0-633 GCF_056401815.1 Aminobacter sp. P4_D5
CAGCCGCGCGGGCCAGTCGCGGGACAGGGGCGGCGGCGGGCGGAAGGGGGCCATGGGATGTTCCTGTTGCGGACATGCAACGCCAAGTGGCACGCCGCGTTGCCGCATCGATCAGGAAGGGAGTCCGGGCCTACGCATCCTCCGCCATTCGGCGACACGGGTTTTCCGCCGGGTTGCGTGATCCGGATTGCCCCTGGCGCGACTCCGGATACCTTCCTGAAACCGCCTCTCCCATTCCCCTCGAAAGGACAGGACCATGGCCTACCCCGACCCCCCCTCCGAGATTCCGCCCTACATGGCCGACACGCACGCCGAGATCGCCGCGCTGCGCGCCAAGGTCGAGGCGCTGATGAACGACCGCGTGACGCCCGCCGTCGCCCGCGTGGCTGACAAGGCCGAGGCCGCCGCCCATCAGGCCACCGACACCTTCCGCGAGCAGACCGAGCGGCTGAGCGAGACCATCCGGGACAGGCCCCTCACCGCCGTCGGGCTGGCGGCATTGGCGGGCTATGTCTTCGCCGTCCTGTGCCGCCGCTGATGCGCAGCCTTCGCCTGTTGGGCGTCGCCGCGGAGGCGGAAGCGCTGCGCCTGAAACGCGAGGCCGGCGCGTTTGCGCGGTCGACGATCCTGCAG
>NZ_JBFUIP010000913.1:0-632 GCF_056401815.1 Aminobacter sp. P4_D5
CCCCGGCCCAGCGCCGCATGTCGGCGCGCCAGCTTGCGTCGAACTCGGCGGGGCCGGCGGGCGAGGGGGTGCCGCCAAGGGTCCGCAGCCGCCGGTCGCCCTCAGCCGAGCGCACGACGTCGATGATCGCGGCCGAGAGCTGCGCCACGGTCGCCGGATTCATGTTCGCTGGGCCGAAGACGCCCACCCAGCTGGTCACGACGAAGTCGGGCACACCCGCCTCCGCCATGGTCGGCACGTCGGGCAAGGTGGGCACGCGCTCCGGCGAGGTGACGGCCAGCGCGCGCAGCGTGCCGCCCTGGATGCCGCCGAAGACATTGGGCAGGTTGTCGATGGTCACCTGCACTCGCCCGGCCAGAAGGTCCACGATCGTTTGCGGGCTGCCCCGATAGGGCACGTGCGTCATCTCCAGCCCCGTGCGCAGCCGGAAGAGCTCGCCTGCCAGGTGGATCGAGGTGCCGGTGCCGGTCGAGCCGAAGTTGATCCCGCCTGGCCGCCGCGACCAGGCGATGAACTCCTGCAGCGTGCGCGGCGGAATGTCGGCCGCGACCGTCACGGCGTTCGGGAATTCGGAGATGCGCGCGATGGCGGTGAAGTCGGTCGCGGCGTTGAAGGGGAGGTTGCGGCGGAGA
>NZ_JBFUIP010000914.1:0-632 GCF_056401815.1 Aminobacter sp. P4_D5
GCCGTGGCGTTGCGGAACCGGACAGAAACCGAGTTCTCGTCGACGATCACTCCAGCAGCATCGGAAGCCGCAAGCGCCAACTGCTCGAGGCGAGCACGGAACTCGTCGGATTCCTGGGCAAGTTGAAGCAGGCGCTTGTAGACATCGTCGCGAAGAGCGGCGAGCCCGACCTCAACATCGGCAATGCGAATGTCAGGCGTTCGAACCGGCAGCCAGTCCGAAAAAAGCGTTGGCCGGTCCCCGCCAGGCAGGTAGCGACYGCGAACGCCATAGTTGGTGTCGGGCAGTAGCCCCTGGCTGATTTTGAGCGAGCCTGTTTCCGGCTGGTCGGTGCGACCGCCGTATGCGTGCGAAAGATCGGCCGCCAGGCGCACTTCGAACTCAATGCCGACAACGTCAACAAGGCGGCTTGCGGTGTTATCCCACGTCAGTAGGATTGCCGGGCGTCGGTCGAGGCCAGCGTCGTCTTTGATACTGGATGGTTCGGCAAACCAGTCGATGATTGGCTGCGGCTGTGGCCGGATAGGACCAACCGCACCGTCAACGGGCTCTTGGAAGTCCGCGCCGCTATCCCAGTCGTAGTCGGATGGATCAACTTCGGTGATGTCGATCATCACGTCGAGGTTGGCGCG
>NZ_JBFUIP010000915.1:0-632 GCF_056401815.1 Aminobacter sp. P4_D5
TCTCGGCATCGGTCATCTCCGCGAGGTCTGCCTCGACGAAGGTGGCGTTGTCGATGCGGGCCTTCTCCGCGAGCGAGGCGGCCTCGGCGATATGCGCCGGGTTGTAGTCCAGGCCGAGGACGGACCAGCCGGGGTTGGCGGCGGCCAGCGTATTGACCGTGTAGCCGCGGCCGCAGCCGATGTCGGCGACGTTCATCCGCGCGGTCGGCTGCCAGTCCACGCCCATCATCGCGCAGATCAGGGCCAGGTTTCCCGGGGCCTGCGCCGCCTGATAGGCGAAGGTGTAGGGGCTATCGGCGACATAGCCMTGGGCCCAGGAGGTCATTCGGTTGTCCTTGGATCAGATCGGCGAGGGACGTAGGTAAGCGTCGCGGGCAGGGGTCCTGCGGGGCTTGGAGGCGCCCATCCAGGAGGTGAGGCCGAGGCGCCCGCCGCCCAGGCCAGTACTGGTGGAGGGCACCGCATCGGCCGCGAGGATGGGGTTCAGCACGAAATCCTGCTCGGGCCCGACGAAGAGCCGCGTCAGCCCGCAGATCTGCTCGAAGAGCGGCTGGCCCGGCAGCAGCCGCGCGAAGGATTCGGCATCGAGCGGGCCGAGCCGGATGATGAAGCGCGCCTGCGGGTCCCAGACC
>NZ_JBFUIP010000916.1:0-631 GCF_056401815.1 Aminobacter sp. P4_D5
CCAGATCAGCGAGCCATAGGCGAAGACGTAGAGATGCCCATCGGCATCCAGCGGCGGGGACGACACCCTCGAAGGCACCTTTGCGAAACGAGTTTCCCTCTATAATCCGTCTCGCATGGCGAAAAAATGGTTGGCCGTCCTGGTGGTGCTGATCGCCCTCGCGGGAGGCGGCGCCTATTACGTCTGGCAGGAGGCCACGTCCCGCCTCGAATCCGAGCTGGCGATCTGGGTCCGGGCTCGCACCGCCGAGGGCTGGCGCATCGCATCGGCGCCGCCGGTGCGCACGGGCTTCCCGCTCTCCGCCGCGCTGAAGCTCGACAATATGCGTGTGGATTCGCCGATGGGCTTCGGCTGGCGCGCGGAACGCGCGACGCTCGCCATCTACCCGCAGGACCCGCGCCAGCTGCGCCTGACGCTCGATGGCGCGCAGACGCTGGTCCATGTCAACGGCAGCACGCCGGTCCAGCAGCGCGCGCTCGCGGTCCGCGTGCGGCTGGACGGCCAGGGCGGCACCCTGGAGGGCGAGGGCCTGCGCATCGGCGACGCGACGGAGATCAACCGCATCTCCGCCGAGATCTTCAACGCCGCCGTCAACATCCGCGCCGACCTCTTCGCGGTGCAGGGCCTGCCA
>NZ_JBFUIP010000917.1:0-631 GCF_056401815.1 Aminobacter sp. P4_D5
GGCGAGGTGGCCGATGGAGCCCGGCCCGGAATTGCCGGCGCGGATGGTGTCCGGCGCGGCCAGCAGCGCGGCGCGGAGATCGGCGACGCTGCGCCAGGGCCGCTCGGCCGGACAGACGAGAATGTTGGCCACCGCCATGATGTGCGAGATCGGCGCGAAGCTGCGCACGGGATCCCAGCTCAGGGAGCGGTAGAGCGTCGGGTTCACCGCCATCACGCCCATATTGCCCTGGAAGATCGTATAGCCRTCGGGCGTGGCGCGGGCGACGAGCTCGGCCGCGATATTGCCGCCGCCCCCGCCGCGGTTCTCGATCACGATCTGCTGGCCGAGCAGCGTGGAGAGCCGCGGCGCCAGCAACCGCGCCGCCACGTCGGAGGAGCCACCGGCCGCAAAGGGCAGCACCACACGGATGGGCCGTACCGGCCAATCCTGCGCGCGGGCGACGGAGGGCAACGCGAGACCGGCGAGAAGAGTGGTGCGGCGGGCGATCATGGCGGGCGTCCCAGGCGGAATAAGGCCGAGGCTAGGCCGGCGCCATCACCCGCAAAAGCATGATCGGCCGGACAATGAGCGGCCTGCGCGCCAGAATCGCCCGGGAATCGGGCAGCTCAGCGCCAGCCCTCTTCTGCGG
>NZ_JBFUIP010000918.1:0-631 GCF_056401815.1 Aminobacter sp. P4_D5
GCGCAGTGCCGGCGGGACGCCGAGATGGCGGGCCTGTGAGGCTGCCGAGCGTTGGATGCAGCCCCGAATTGACCGCCGCGCCGCCGCGGGCGAATGCTCGCCGCGATGGAGGCGATCCCCACGGAATCCCCGCTTGTTCCAGGCTCCGCAAAGGCCCGCTGGCGGCGCCTGCGGCTTTGGTCTCCGGCGTCGGCGGTGCGGTTGTCGATCGCGACCCACGCGCTCGGCGCGGCGACGGTGGCCGTAGCGCCGCAACTCTGGCCGCAGGTCCTGGTGGCGCTCGCCGCCAACCACGCGGCGCTCGCCTGCGGCATGCTTCCACGCAGCGCGATGCTGGGCCGGAACCTCGACCGGCTGCCGGAGGCACAGGACGGGCTCGTCGCGCTGACCTTCGATGACGGACCGCACCCCGAGGTCACGCCGAGGGTCCTGGACATCCTCGATGCCTTCGGCGTCACGGCCAGCTTCTTCGTGATCGGCCAGCGCGCGGAACGCCATCCCGGGCTGGTGCGCGAGATGCTACGGCGGGGCCACAGCGTGGAGAACCACACCCATCGTCACCCCATGGGCTTCGCCTGCCGTGGCCCGGTCGGCCAGTGGCGGGAGGTCCATCGGGCGCAACGGGCGATCG
>NZ_JBFUIP010000919.1:0-631 GCF_056401815.1 Aminobacter sp. P4_D5
GCACCAGAATCCGGACCTGCTGCGGGCCTATGGCCTTTCCTCGACGAAGCTCTCGCTGCTCGCCTTCGCGGTGGGCTCGGCACTGGCGGCGCCGGCCGCGATCCTGACGGCGATGACCTCCGGCCTGAATGAGGCGATCGGCCATCAGGTCATGCTCATCTCCATGGCCGCGACGATCGTGGGCGGCGTCGGCTCGCTGCGCGGGGCGGCGCTGGCCGGGCTGATGCTGGGCGTGGCCGAGGCGGTGGCGCTCAACTTCGTCGACACGCAGTGGGCGGAGGCCGTGTCCTTCCTGGTCCTCTTCGCCTTCATCATCTTTCGCCCGAGCGGCATCTTCGGGATAGCCCAAGCACGATGATCGCCTATTTCACCAACCTCGCCTCGCTGGGCGCGATCTTCTGCATCCTGGCGGCGACGCTGAACGTGGCCGTCGGCTATGCCGGCATCTTCAGCGTCGCGCATGCGGTCTTCTTCGGCCTCGGCGCCTATGCCGGCGCGCAGGTGTCGCTGCTGCTGATCCCGGACGCGCTGGTGGCCATGCTGGTCGCGGCGCTGGTCTCGGGCGTTCTGTCCCTGTGCCTCGCTTTGCCCGCCCTGCGCGTGCGCGGCGAGTATTTTGTCGCCGCCTCGC
>NZ_JBFUIP010000920.1:0-630 GCF_056401815.1 Aminobacter sp. P4_D5
GCTTCAGGATGGCGGTGATGCGCCCGGCATTCGCCGCCGCGTTCACCGTGCCGGCGCCGGCCACGGAGGTGACGCCGGCTACATCGGGATCCTGCTGCACCACGGCGGCGATCTGCTGCTGCAGGGTCACCACACGGGCGAAGGAGGAATCCTCCGGGGCCTCGGTCGTGATCACCAGCAGCCCCGTGTCCTGCGCGGGAAGAAAGCCCTTGGGCATGACGATGTAGAGGCCGACCGTGCCGGCGATGGTCGCCGCCGTCAGCAGCAGCATCAGCCCCTCGTGCCGCAGCACCCAGCGCAGGCTGCTCGCGTAGTGGTCGCGCATCCAGTCGAAGCCGCGCTCGAACTGGCGCGAGAGCCAGCCGGGATGGTCCTCGCCGGCGGGCCGCAGCATCCGGCCGGTCATCATCGGCGTCAGGGTGAGCGAGACGAGCATCGAGACGATGACCGCGATGGTCAGCGTCAGCGCGAATTCGCGGAAGAGGCGCCCCACCACGCCGGACATGAACAGCAGCGGGATGAAGACGGCGATCAGCGACACCGTCAGCGAGACGATGGTGAAGCCGATCTGCTTCGCGCCCTTGTAGGCCGCAGCGAGGGGGGATTCGCCCTCCTCGATCAGGCGCACGA
>NZ_JBFUIP010000921.1:0-630 GCF_056401815.1 Aminobacter sp. P4_D5
GATAGGCCTCGGGCTGCGGCTTGTAGAAGCGGGTCGCCTCGGCGCCGAGGATCGCGTCCCAGGGCAGGCCGGCCCGCTTGGCCATGTTCGCCATCAGCGCGATATTGCCGTTGGACAGCGTGCCCAGGAAATACTTCCGGCTCATGCGCGTGAGGCCGAGCACCACCTCCGGCCAGGGATCCAGCCGATGCCAGGCACGGTTCAGCTGATCGAGGTCGCCCTCGCTCGCGCCGGTGATGTTGTGGGCCGCAAGCACCTTCTCCAGGCTCTCCCGGTGCAGCACGTCGAGCCGCGTATAGGGACGGCGGCCGGAGCGRCACTCCTCCATCCCCGGCTGGTAGAGGCCGCGCCACTGATCGGCCAGCGCGAAGGGATCGAGGTCGGTGCGACCCATCGCGGGCAGGAAGGCGGCGAATTCGCGCGCCACCCCCGTCCGCCAGTCCACCACGGTGCCGAAGACGTCGAAGACGAGGGCTTTGACCCGGCTCATTTCGCGGCATCCTTCTCGGCGATCTCGGCCCAGCGCTTGTCGAACTCCCAGACCTCCGGGAAGCCCATCAGCTCGCAGATGCGACCGAAGCCGTAGCTCTCCTGCGCGGGCAGGCCGTTGCTGTCGCCGGCCTTCTTCAG
>NZ_JBFUIP010000922.1:0-630 GCF_056401815.1 Aminobacter sp. P4_D5
GTCCTCGAGTTGAACGGGACGGGCAACGCGAATGCCATCAAGTCGTCCAGCGTCGTGCGCCTGCGCGTCCCCGCCGGTCAGGCAGGACACATCAGCATGGTGTCATCGTCGAACCGGGCCGCGGGGACGCCCCATCTGGTCGCGGTCGAGACGGGGACGCGCGCCATCCTGGCCGCGCCGCTCCTGCGTGCCGACGGGAACCAGCCCTCTGCGGGCCGGGTCGTGCTGGCTTCGGCCGCTGGCGAGCGGATCCTGTTGCTGCGTGTCGTGGGCGCTCGCCCGACGGACACCTTCGCCATCGATGTGTCGCTGAACGCGGCGCTGCAACCCGCGATCGTGCGGGAGGCGCATGTGGAACCCGCGGCGCTTCGCGCTTTGCCGATCACGCCCATGCCCCGTGAAGACGTGAGCTTCACGCTGCCAGCGGGCCAAACGAGCGCTCTCGTCCGCCTGCGGTTGGCCGAGGGGACGATCCTGGACGCGCAGACCCTCGATCCACGCGAGCGCGACACCGTCATCGAGCTGCTGGATCTGGATGGCGGCAGGATCGGCTTCGACGATGACGGCGGCGCGGGTGCACTTCTTTCGCGGATCGTCCATCGGACACCGCAGCGCGACATCGTGCTGCGC
>NZ_JBFUIP010000923.1:0-630 GCF_056401815.1 Aminobacter sp. P4_D5
GGCTGAGATGATCCGCCGCGAGGGCCAGCGCCTGACGCAGCTCGGCCCGCCAGGATTCCTCGGACTGGCCGGGCCGCGCGTAGATCAGGTCGAAGGACAGCCGGGGAAAGATGCCGCGCGCCGCCTCCAGCGCGGCAATGGCCTGCGACGCGTCATGGCGCCGCCCGAGGAAGCGCAGCGCCTCCGCATCCAGCGACTGCACGCCGAGCGAGGCGCGGTTCACGCCGGCTGCGGCGAATTCGCGCAGCTTGCCGGTCTCGACGCTGGTGGGATTGGCCTCCAGCGTGATCTCGATATCTTCGGCCGCGTCGAACAGCTTCCGCGCATCGGCGATAACAGCGGCGACGGTTTCCGGCTCCATCAGGCTCGGCGTGCCGCCACCGAAGAAGATGCTGGCCAGCGGCCGCTTGGAGTTCCGGCCGGGCTCCGCCGCCGCGATCCGCTCCGTCTCCCAGGCCAGCTCCCGCCGCAGGGCCTCGCGATGGCGCGCATGGTCCACGCCGCCCTCGCGCACATGCGAGTTGAAGTCGCAGTACGGGCATTTGGAGGCGCAGAAGGGCCAGTGGATGTAGAGGGCGAGCGGTTCGGTCACGGCCCGCATATAGGGCGCCGAGGCCCGCAGCGCTAACG
>NZ_JBFUIP010000924.1:0-629 GCF_056401815.1 Aminobacter sp. P4_D5
CGCCAACCCAGCGCGACGGGCTTGGTCGGGACCGCCCTTCAGCTCAGGCGTCCGGCCGAATGCCGGCCTCGCGCACCAGACGGCCCCAGCGGGCGACCTCCTCGCCGATGAAGGTCCTGGAGCGGTCGGCGTCCCAGGAGAGGACATCGAAGCCGCCTTCCTCGGCCCTTCGGCGCGCCTCCCCCTCGCGCAGCGAAGCTCGGGCGGCGCGGCCGATTTCGGCGAGGACCGGGACCGGGACGGCGGCGTTGGTGACCATGGCCGTCCAGCTCGTGATCTGCATCTCGGGTGCACCGGCCTCGGCCACCGTCGGGATGTCCGGGACCAGGCGATGGCGCTCGGCACCCGTGACGGCAAGGCCGCGCAGCGATCCGGCCTGGAGCTGCGACAGGCACTCCGGCAGGTTCGACACGAGCAGCTGGAGGTTGCCGCCCAGGAGGTCCGTCACGGAGGGCGCGCCGCCGCGATAAGGGACATGGGTGATGTTGGCGCCGGCGCCGGAGGCGCGCCGGAACAGCTCCAGCCCCAGATGCGGCGGCGACCCGTTGCCGGAGGAGCCGCCGTTCATCACGCGGGTGCGCGCCTGGGCCATCAGATCCTGCAGGGTCCGGGCCGGGTTCGACGGGTTC
>NZ_JBFUIP010000925.1:0-629 GCF_056401815.1 Aminobacter sp. P4_D5
CCGAAGAAGTCGACGCCCAGCCGATCCGCCAGCACGCCCTCCGCGACGACGTCGCGGATGACCTGGGCGTGGGGGAGAAGCTGGCCGTCCGGGCCGGAGGTGACGTCGCCGAAGGTGTCGAGGCCGAGTTCTAGGGTCATGGCCGAGCGTTCCGCCCGGTGGGGTTCAGCTGTCGCATGCGGGAATCCAGGGGTGGGAGGGAAGACCTGATCCCTCAGCTGGGTTCGCCCGCGCCGGCATGCAAGCCGGTGGGCGGTAGGCGCTCCCCGCCGGCCGTCAGGTCTTCATCAGCCCCTGGGCCGACATCCAGCCCTGGATCAGCCCGGCGACTTCGTCGGAATTGTCGTCATGCATGAGCATGTGCGTATTCCCGGCGACGCCGCGCGCCGGCATCTCCAGCACCTCCACCGTGCCGCCCGCGGCCGCCAGCGCCGTCGCGAAGCGGTCGATGGCGACGCGATAGGCGGGCCAGGGGGCCTGGTCGAGAAAATCGCCCCAGACCAGGAGCAGCGGGATGTTGCGCATGCGCGCCATGTCCACCGTCGCCGGGTCGGGCGCGCCGGTGCCCTCGACGGCGACGATCGCCGCCACCTTGTCCGGCGCATCGAGCGCGGCGCGGAGGGCGAAGG
>NZ_JBFUIP010000926.1:0-629 GCF_056401815.1 Aminobacter sp. P4_D5
GGCCTGACGGTGACGATCACCCTGCCGCTGGCGAACCTGGCGATCTGAGGATGCGCCCCCGGTGGGCGCCGAAAAAAGGATCGCGATCCGCCGCGGCGTTAGCGGGGCGTTAACCCGCCCGGGTCCAACTCTGTGGGCACACAGGATCGGACCCGCAGGATGCAGGACTCCCCACTGGCCGCGAAGGGGCTTCGTCCCGGTGGGCCGGAACATCGGACATTCCGGTCACATCAGCGCCCGCGCGCTCCTGCGGCGGCCGCTTCCAAGCGCGCTCCCTGATCCGCACGAACCACCCCTTCGCGCCGCCTGGCCGGCACCGACAGACGAGGAAAAACATCCATGTCGCTCAATTCCGTGAACACCAACATGGGTGCGATGGTCGCGCTCCAGTCGCTCAACAAGACCGGCGCCGAGATGGAGGCGACGCAGAAGCGCATCTCCACGGGCTATCGCGTCTCCGACGCGCGGGACGACGGGGCCGCCTATGCGGTGGCCGAGCGCATCCGCGGCGACCTCGCCTCCACCACCTCGGCGAACCAGCAGCTCGGCGGCATCAAGGGCCTGCTCGACACGACGCGCACGGGGCTGGAGAATATCTCGACCGTGCTGAAGGACGTGAAGTCCACCGT
>NZ_JBFUIP010000927.1:0-629 GCF_056401815.1 Aminobacter sp. P4_D5
TCCGCCCTGGTCGCCCGCGAGGCCGAGCTGCTCGTGCCGGAATGGGAAGGGAAGTGGGACGCCATCCAGCCCGAGCGCGGCCGTTTCGAATTCGAGCCGCTGCGCGCGCTGCTGCGCTTCGCCCAGGCCAACAGCCAGCGGGTGCGCGGCCATGCGCTGCTCTGGCACGAGGCCATGCCGGCCTGGCTCGCGCCTGCCCTGGCCGAAGGCCCGTCCCAGGCGCAGCAGGTGATGGAGACGTACATCACCACCGTCCTCGCCGAGACGCGCCCTGTCATTCGCGATTGGGACGTGTTGAACGAGGTCATCTCGGCGCCGCCGGGCGGCGACAATCCCAGCGCGACCAGCGGCGACCTGCGGCCCTCGCCCTGGCTGGCCGCGCTCGGTCCCGCCTACCTCGAGCGCGCCCTGCGCCTGGCCCGGCAGGCCGACACGACCCTGCGACTGACGATGAACGAGTTCGGCGTCTATGCCGACACGCCCTGGGCCCAAATGAAGCGCGAGCGGCTGCTGCGCGTGGTGCGGGGGCTTCTGGACCGCAATTGTCCGCTGGACGCCATCGGCATCCAGGGCCACCTGCAGATGCGAGAGCCGTTCCGGCCCGAGCCCTTCGTCCAGTTCCTGAGCAC
>NZ_JBFUIP010000928.1:0-629 GCF_056401815.1 Aminobacter sp. P4_D5
GGCGACGTGATAGGGCTCGTTGTAGGTGGTGGAGGCGGTCGAGACGAGGCCGATATGGCTCGTCATCGGCGCCAGCGCCGCCAGCAGCGTCAGCGGCTCCAGCTCGACGTTGCGGTTGGTGCGGGCGAGCGATCCCGCGGGGTTGTCGTCCGCCCGGATGCCGATGCCGTCGGCGAAGAACACCATGTCGAACTTGCCGCGCTCCGCGATGCGGGCGCTGTTGAGGAAGTAGCGGAAGTCCGTGGCGCCACCGGGGGGGACCTCCGGATGGCGCCAGGCGGCGTCGTGGTAGCCCAGGTACCGCATGGACAGCCCGAGCTTCATCTGGGTTTTTGGCAACGTGCGGCTCCTTCGGCTTGTGGGAAGGCTAGGCGTTGACGGCCAGAAGGTCGAAGTCCTAATTCGGGGACCTTTATTCCCCGGGGTTATGCATGCGCCGCCCTCTCAGCCTGCGCCAGATCGAGGCCTTCAAGGCGGTGATCGAGAACGGGACCATCAGCCGGGCGGCCTCCATCCTGCACGTCTCGCAGCCCGCGATGAGCAAGATGATCGCGAACCTCGAGGCGGATGCGGACCTCGTGCTGTTCGACCGGCTGAAGGGCCGCGTCGCGCCGACGCAGCTGGGCATG
>NZ_JBFUIP010000929.1:0-628 GCF_056401815.1 Aminobacter sp. P4_D5
GGGCAATCGCCTCCGGCGCCATCGCCGCGAAGCCTACGCCCACGATTGCGCCGAGTGCGCCGCGCCGGCCGTTGCAGGCCAGGGAGGAATCGAGCCCGTCGCAGGCCGGGCAGGAATGCTGGAACAGGCGCATGGTCAGAGCGCCGCCGCCATGGGAACTCCCGGAACCCGCTGCCGGCTGTCCATCGCGCGGGCATAGGCCGCGTCGAGCCCATAGATGTCCTGGCGGATGCGCATGTCGGCGCCCTCCACCGTGACGGTGTTGTAGTGCAGCCGCACCGGCAGCTGCCGCCGGATCGCGTTCACCGAGGTGGCGCGTCCCGCGAGGGTGCGGTCGATACGTGCCCGGTCCCACCCGGGCGTGCCGTCGATCACGAGCATGAGGAAATCCATCGGCCTCTCCAGGCGGATACAGCCCGAGGAGCGGGCGCGGTCCGCGAGCCGGAAATACTGCCGATCGGGCGTGTCGTGCATGTAGATGTCGTCACCGTTCGGCATGATGAACTTGAGCCGGCCCAGCGCGCTCGCATCGCCCGCATCCTGGCGGATGATGTAGGGGAAGCGGTAGGGGTTCACCGCGCGCCAGTCGACCGTCGTCGGGTCGACCTCGGTCACCTCGCCGTCGATG
>NZ_JBFUIP010000930.1:0-628 GCF_056401815.1 Aminobacter sp. P4_D5
CGCTTGTGCTGCGCCTCGAACTCCCAGCGCAGGTTGCGGATGAACATGTCGGGGTTCTCGAGCCCGGTGCCCTTCATCGGGAACATGCAGAAATACTGGTCGTCGAAATGGTAGTAGTACGGCATCGTCGGCAGCGCGCGCCCGCTGGCGAAATCCACCGCCGTCCAATACGGCGCGTCGTCGGCAAGACCGTTGCCGTAGTACCGGTACCCAGCCTCGATCAGCAGGTCGATCGTATTCCCGCTGATGGTGCCGCCCGCGAAGTCGTCCCCCTGGCGCGACAGCATGAACCATCCCGCCGGCGCCTTGCCGATGGCCTCGCCGAGGATCGCCGTCGTGCGCTCCAGCCGAGCCTTCTCGACCTCTCGCGGCAGGCCGGAGACGTCCTCGTGCAGCATCGCCTCGGCCGCGATCTCGTGGCCCTCGGCGAGGATCTCCTGCAGCCGCGACCCATGGATCTTCACCATCGCCGCCGGCGTGGCGAAGGTGGCCTTCAGCCCATGCTTCTTCAGCAGCCCCAGCAGGTTGTCGAGGCCCTCCGTCATCCCGAAGCGCCCGACCGGCGAGGCCAGCTCCGCCGCCTTCAGCCCATCGCCGGTCTGGGCGAGGCTGAGGTCCACCGTCACGC
>NZ_JBFUIP010000931.1:0-628 GCF_056401815.1 Aminobacter sp. P4_D5
AATCCGATCCTCGCTGACACGCGGAGCGTCTATATCCTGCGGGCGAGCGTCGCGGCGCAGCAGACGCGCGCGCTCAACGAGGCGGCGGACAGGCTGGAACGGGCGCTCTTCCTGGCGGTCTCTCCCACCCAGGGCGTGGCCAATATCCGCACGGCCGAGGCCAACATGGTATCGACCTACCTCCAGCGGGCCCGACGCACCCAGCCGGAAGGGCGCGTGGTGGTGTTTAGCGACGGCCGTTGCACAAGTKTCAGGCTCGAGGATTCCGACATCATCGTCATTCCCGAGCGTCGCGAGACCGTGCTGGTGACCGGGGAAATCGGCAACCCGCGCGCCGTCGTGTGGCGTCCGGGCCTCACCGTGGATAGCCTGATTCGGGAAGCCGGAGGGCTGACGGCCCGAGGCAGCCTGCGCAACATCATGATCCGCCGGGCCTCCGGCGAGGTTTCCCTGGATCCGGATGCGGTGCCGCGCCCTGGTGACGAGGTGATCGCCCTGCCGCGGCTGGACGGACGCTATCTCCAAATGGCGCAGGACATCATGCAGGTGCTGTTCCAGGCCGCGCTGGCGGCCCGGGTCTTCACGAACTGACGGTCTGGTTGCGGCGATCCATCCCTGCGGCGTAGCC
>NZ_JBFUIP010000932.1:0-627 GCF_056401815.1 Aminobacter sp. P4_D5
GTCGTGCACACCCCGCACGGCGCGGCGCTGCTGAAGAACTTCACCCACGGCGTCTGCGGCTGCACGGGCGACTGGACCATGGCCGGCTTCCGCGCCGAGGCCATCGCCCGCATCCGCGCCCAGGTCGGCAAGGGCCGCGTGATCTGCGGGCTTTCGGGCGGCGTGGATTCGTCGGTGGCGGCGGTGCTGCTGCACGAGGCGATCGGCGACCAGCTCACCTGCATCTACGTGGACCACGGGCTGATGCGCGCGGGCGAGAGCGAGCAGGTCGTGAAGACCTTCCGGGACCGCTTCAACATCACCCTGGTGCACCGGGACGCGAGCGACCTGTTCCTGGGGCAGCTCTCCGGCGTCACGGATCCGGAGCAGAAGCGCAAGATCATCGGGCGGCTCTTCATCGAGGTCTTCGAGGAGGAGCAGAATAAGGTCGGCGGGGCGGACTTTTTGGCGCAGGGGACGCTGTATCCGGACGTGATCGAATCCGTCTCGGCCACGGGCGGGCCTTCGGTGACCATCAAGTCCCACCACAATGTGGGGGGGTTGCCGGAGGGCATGCGCATGCGCCTGGTGGAACCGCTGCGCGAGCTGTTCAAGGACGAGGTGCGCGCGCTGGGCCGCGAGCTCGGC
>NZ_JBFUIP010000933.1:0-627 GCF_056401815.1 Aminobacter sp. P4_D5
GTGCCTGACAGGGCGGATCTGCGCCGCGACCTCGGCGCCGCCCTTGGCTTCCCAGCCGATGCGGGGAATGTCCTCGGCCTCGGCGAAGGCGGCCAGCAGCTTCCGGTCCTGCATGGAGAGCGGCATGTCCGTGCGCAGCAGGATGTCCGGCCCGCTGTCGAGCATGTTGATCACGGCCGAGCCCAGCCGCCGCAGCGCGTTCAGTCCGCGCAGCGCATCGGCCAGGCGCGGCAGCAGTGTGACGAGGCTCGGCAGCACCACATGGCATTCGCGCATGGGCACGAGGTTGGTGGTGCCACGTTCGTGGAAGCCGATCTCGATGCGGCCGTCGGCGAGCCGTTCCAGCCCGAAATCGGCGCGCTGGCGGACGGAGCGGGGCGTCGGCACCATGGGGGCGACATCCGGATCCTCGTAGCCCGCGCGCGACAGCGCCTCCGCCAGCCGCCCGCGCTTCCAGGCGGCGTAGGGGTGCTCGTCCCAGTGCTGCAGCGTGCAGCCGCCGCAGATGGTGAAGTGGCGGCACGGCCAGTCCACGCGCTCCGCGCTCGGCTCGATCACCTCGACGAGCGCGGCCCGCTCCTTGCCCAGCGGGCGTGCTTCCACGCGCTCGCCCGGCAAGGTGAAAGG
>NZ_JBFUIP010000934.1:0-626 GCF_056401815.1 Aminobacter sp. P4_D5
GCATTGCCCACGGTCGGGCAGGAGGCCAGTCCGGAGGTCGTGTCGCTCTCGCCGCACTTGGTCGAGACCCAGAGCTCTACCAGCGGCGCCTTCACCTTCTTCAGGCGCGAGGCATGCTTCACCATGCGATAGGCGGCGCGCGAGGCCGAGGCGATGGTGTTGATGTCGCCGTTCTGCTCGATGGCGAAGCCCTCGACCGGCTTGCCGCTGACGGCGATGCCCTCGACGATCTTGCCCGTCCAGCCCGGCTCGATGCCGATGACGATGACGGCCGCCACGTTCGGGTTGCAGCCGGTGCCGATCAGCGTGCGGAAGTGCAGGTCCAGGTCCGCGCCGAACTGCAGGCGGCCATAGGCGTGCGGGATCGCCATCGCGCCCTTGATGTTGTTCGCGACAGCCTCGGCGGCCGCGTTGGAGAGGTCGTCCACCGGCAGGATGATAACGTGGTTGCGCACCCCCATCCGCCCGTTCTCGCGCCGCCAGCCCTCGAAGGAGGAGCCTTTCAGGTCCATGCCCATATCGCTTCCCCTTACCAGCGCTTCGTCTTGACGTTGTGGACGTGCAGGTGCTCGCCGGCCGCGATGTCCGCGATGGCCTTCCCGATATCCACGCCGTATTTGATGATG
>NZ_JBFUIP010000935.1:0-626 GCF_056401815.1 Aminobacter sp. P4_D5
AGCCCGGCGCGGCGGTGGCGGCGATGGCCTCGATCAACCGAGCCATCCTCAGCTCGGCCTTCATGCCCCTCTTCCTGGCGACGACCGGCTCGGCGCTGGGACTGGCCGTGCTGGCGCCCTTTCACTGGGACGAACCGGAGACGCTGCTGATGCTTACCGGCGGCCTGATCTACGTAATCGGCATGTTCGTCTGCACGGTCGCCTTCAACCTCCCGCTCAACGACGCGCTCGCCGAGGCCGATTCCACGGGCTCGGAAGCCGGTGCTGTCTGGATGGGCCACCGCCGGGACTGGACGCTGTGGAACCACGTGCGGACAGCCTCGGCCACGATCGCGACCGCCTGCTTCATCGCGGCCCTCAAGGTGGCATGATCAGAGCAACCCCTTCGTTCGCATCGAGAAGGGCGTGCCACGGCCGACGACCAGATGGTCGAGCAGCGTGATCCCCAGCGCGGACGCCGCGGCCTTGATGTCGCGCGTCATCGCGATGTCGGCCTGGCTCGGCGTCGGATCGCCCGAGGGATGGTTGTGCGCCAGGATCAGCGAGGAGGCGTGCAGCTCCAGCGCGCGGCGCACCACCTCGCGCGGATAGGCCGGCGTGTGGTYCACCGTGC
This sequence comes from Aminobacter sp. P4_D5, assembly GCF_056401815.1. NCBI lineage: Bacteria > Pseudomonadati > Pseudomonadota > Alphaproteobacteria > Hyphomicrobiales > Phyllobacteriaceae > Aminobacter > Aminobacter sp. P4_D5. The sequence goes on from NZ_JBFUIP010000935.1 coordinate 614, forward strand.
CGCGGCCCATCAC
>NZ_JBFUIP010000936.1:0-626 GCF_056401815.1 Aminobacter sp. P4_D5
ACGCTTCCGCGAGGGCCTCGCGCGACGATCTCAAGCGGCAGTCCCGCGGCGGCCACGGCCAACACGAGAGAAGCTAAGGTGAGTCCGGGGTCGTAGGATGTGGWGAGTTCTATGTGGACGGCCAGCATGCCCATGAAGTGCGTGGCCCAAATGCTGCCGCCCAGCGCCATCGACTTCGCCGTTCGCCAAAGGAGCACCGCTCGCCCGTTGGAATCTCGCCGCCGCTCCGCCAGGTCGAGCGCCGCGTAGGTACCGGCGGCGGCGATGACAAAGGACACGGCCACGTAGAGCCATTCGTGAGTGATCCCCATCCCATGGGARTGCGTGAAGATCATGCCCGCGAAATCRAACAGCATCKGCGTCTCCTTTCCTTGGTCAGTGGGGATCAGTTCCTTGGCACCCGCTCTACACGTGACGCGCGCTTGCCTCTCGGCAGCGGCCCGTGGAAGGAAAGTACTCGGCGCGCAGCTCCGCYCGTTACGCACCAGGGTGCAGGTGCCGTTTCGATGGGATGCAGGTATTGGCAGGCAACACTTAAGAGGCTGCATGAGCCGCGGCATCGGCGTCCTGCAACGCGAGATCCTGGTCCGGCTGGTCCGGCTGGCCCGGCATGCGGCCACGTTCAG
>NZ_JBFUIP010000937.1:0-626 GCF_056401815.1 Aminobacter sp. P4_D5
TCACCCAGGCGCCGCGCGCGGTGATGCCCATGGCCTTGTGGTCGTAGCCGGCCGAGCCGCCGGACGCGAAGGCGTCGTCCAGCCAGAAGTGGTAGTCCGCCGAGAGCGCGTTGGCGATGTCGCTGAAGGTGGCCGTGCCCTTGTCGGCGGCCGCGACGATATAGGGATCGTCGCCGTCGCGACGGACAATACCGTCAGCCGTGATCACCTCGGTGCCAACAAGATTGTCGGCGAGGTCGAGCATGCCGCGCACCAGCGTGCGGTAGGCCGCGATGCCCGTGGTCTGGAAGGCTTCGCGCTCGGTCGGGATGGCGCCCTTCAGCACGAAGCCGCCCTTCGCGCCCGTCGGCACGATGACGACATTCTTGAGGCGCTGCGCCTTCATCAGACCCAGGATCTCGGTCCGAAAGTCTTCGCGCCGGTCGGACCAGCGGATGCCGCCGCGCGCCACGGGGCCGGCGCGCAGGTGGCAGCCTTCCATGGTCGCGTTGTGCACGAAGATCTCGCGCCAGGGCCGCGGCATCGGCATGTCGCCGGCTACGGCACTGTCCAGCTTGAAGGCGATGTACGCCTTCTTCTGGTAGAAGTTCGTCCGCAGCATCGCGTCGAGCAGCTTGCGCATGCGC
>NZ_JBFUIP010000938.1:0-626 GCF_056401815.1 Aminobacter sp. P4_D5
AAGTGGATCGCGTGCTCGCCGGAGCCGGAGGCGACCTCCAGGACGAGGCCTTCCGGCGGCAGCACCCCGCGCAGCACGTCCAGCAGCGGATCGCGGTTGCGGGCGGTTGCGGGCGCGTGTCGCCGTGCGTCGGCGCCGGCATCGCCGAACTGCGCCTTCCGCTCGGCCGGATCCATCAGGCCGGCACGCCCTTGCTGGTCGAGTACTCGAAGTGCAGCGCCTCGCCCGGGAAGACGCGGGGGTGGATGGCATGGGCCGCCATCGCCGCCTCCGAAAACCCCTGCAGGATCAGCTTCAGCTTGCCCTTGTAGGTCGCCATGTCGCCGATCGCGTGCACGCCGGGGATGTTGGTCTCGCAGGTGGAGGGGTCGACCTGGATATGGCTGTGGTCGAGCCCGAGGCCCCATTCGGCGATGGGGCCGAGCTCCATGGAGAGGCCGAAGAAGGCCAGCAGGTGGTCGGCCTCCACGCGCTTCTCCTCGCCCTTGAGCGTCGCGAGCACCACGGCGTCGAGCTTCGATCCGTCGCCCTCCAGCCCGTGCAGCTGGTAGGGGATGGCCATCTCGATCTCGCCGCGCGCGGCGGCGGCCTCGAGCTGCGCGGCGGATTCCGGCGCGGCACGGAAC
>NZ_JBFUIP010000939.1:0-626 GCF_056401815.1 Aminobacter sp. P4_D5
GCGCGAGGGCGGGCCGGGAGAAGGTGAAGGCACTATCGAAAAAGAGCTCATCCTCCGAATTGGACAGTGCGGCATCGAGATCGGTGGTCCAGCGCGTGATGCCGGTAGCGGTGGCGAGAGCCGTCAGCTTCTCCGCATTACGCCCGACCAGGATGGGGTCGGGCAAAAACCGGTCGCCATTGGCCAGCAGCAGCCCGCCCTCCTTGCGGATGGCAAGGACGGAGTTGATGAGGTGCTGGTTCGTCCCGATGCGGCCGGTGACGCCGTGCATGATGATTCCGAGGCGGCGCGTGGCCATATACTTCTCCCGTGTGGTTCAGGCGTGGCGCTACGCCATCATCCGGTAAAGCTCGCGGTTCAGCTCGGCCACCATGCGCGCGAATTCGTCCGTGAGGCGCAGCTCAGGCAGCCGCGGGCGCGGTAGATCCACCTGGATGATGCGCTCAATGCGTCCCGGGCGGGGCGTCATCAGCACGATGGCGTCGGAGAGGAAGACAGCCTCGGCTAGCGAATGCGTGACGAAGAGCACCGTCTTGCGGAAGGCGGCATGGACGCGCATCAGTTCGATGCCCATGCGGTCCCGTGTGATCTCGTCCAGCGCGGCAAAGGGCTCGTCCATCAGCAGC
>NZ_JBFUIP010000940.1:0-625 GCF_056401815.1 Aminobacter sp. P4_D5
GGCCTGGCGAGCGCGCAGGAATGGGTCTCCCGCCGCTCCGCCGAGATCCAGGCGCTCGACAAGGTGAATGCCCGCGTCCTGACTTTGCGCGCCACCGTCGGCGAGCCCGCGCGCTTCGGCACGCTGACCATCCTCGTCCGGGCCTGCCATTCCCGCCCGCCCGACGAGGTGCCGGACGCGGCGGCCTTCATGGAGATCGCCGACGAGCGCAGCCAGCCCGGCTCCGGCCCGGTCTTCCGCGGCTGGATGTTTGCCGATGCGCCGGCGGTGAATATGTTCGAGCACCCGGTCTACGACCTGCGGATCCTCGCCTGCCGCTGAGGTCGGCCGTCAGATGATCTCGAAATAGCGCTGGAGTTCCCAGTCCGTGATGGCGCGATTGAACTCGCGCTGCTCCCATTCCCGAGTCGCGGCGTAGTGGTGCACGAAGTCATCGCCGAACAGCGCGCGGGCGGCCTCCGAGCCCCGGAGCCGCTGGGCCGCATCGCCCAGCGAGCGGGGCAGGTCCCGCTCCGCCGGAAGTTCCTTCTCATAGGCATTGCCCGTGAGCGGCGCGTCGGGCTCGATCCGGTTCTCGATGCCCCAAAGGCCGGAGCCGATGGCGGCCGCGAGGGCGATGTACGGG
>NZ_JBFUIP010000941.1:0-625 GCF_056401815.1 Aminobacter sp. P4_D5
TCCAAGATCCCGACGCTGGTGGACCGCAGCGGGCCCGAGCCGATCCGGGTCTTCGAATCCGGCGCGATCCTGGTCCATCTCGCGGAAAAATTCGGCGCCTTCCTGCCGACCGCGCCGGCTGCGCGCGCCGAGGCGCTGTCCTGGCTATTCTGGCAGATGGGCAGCACGCCCTATATCGGCGGCGGCTTCGGGCACTTCTACGCCTATGCGCCGACCAAGCAGGAATACCCGATCGACCGCTTCACCATGGAGACGAAGCGCCTGCTCGACGTGCTGGACCGCCGTCTCGCCGAGAGCGAATACGTGGCCGGGCCGGACTACACCATCGCCGACATGGCCATCTGGCCCTGGTATGGCGGGCTGGTGAAGTTCGACAGCTATGGCGGGTCGGAGTTCCTGGCCGCGCACGAGTACAAGAACGTGCTGCGCTGGACGAATCAGATCTGGGCGCGCCCGGCGGTCAAGCGCGGCCGCATGGTCAACCGCCTCGCCGGCGAGCCCGAGACGCAGCTGCACGAGCGCCACGACGCCGGCGACTTCGAGACGAAGACGCAGGACAAGCTGGCGCCCGCGGACACTTAATACTCCGCGTAGATCTCGATGATGTTGTCCTCGGGGTCGCGGA
>NZ_JBFUIP010000942.1:0-625 GCF_056401815.1 Aminobacter sp. P4_D5
CAGCCGCCCTGCTCCAGGGGGTTCTTGGTGGCGCGCCGCTGCAGCACCGTGCCCCAGTCGGTCGAGGCCAGGTCCAGGTTGAAGCCCATCCGGGTGAAGAGATCGGCGACGACGAGGGTGGAGGAGTTGATCGAGGCGATGTCGGTTGCGTTCATCAGCACGAGCTTCTTGCCGAGGGCCCCGGCCGCCTGGAGCTCCGAGCGCGCCTGGGCGATCGACTGCTTGTAGCGGTCGAGCCCGACATCGGAGGCCATGGGCGAGGCCGGCGCGAAGAAACCCACCTTGTCCTTGATCAGCTCCGGATTGCCGATGACCGGCGTCATGCAATCCATCTGGTTGATGGCGGTGATGACGGCGCGGCGGACGGCGGGATTGTCGAAGGGCTCGGTCAGGGTGTTCGGCCGGATGATGCCGATGAGGCCGAGCACGTCCGCCACCTCGACCTTGAGATTGCGGTTCCGGCCGAGCAGCGGCAGGAAATCCCCGCTCGGCTGCTCCCACCAGTCGGTCTCGCCCGATTGCAGCGCGGCGRCGGCGGTCGACAGGTCGGAGATGATCTGCCACTCGACGCGCTCGAAATTCGCGACCTTGGGCCCCGCCGTCTGCTGCGCGGTCCCGCTGGGCA
>NZ_JBFUIP010000943.1:0-624 GCF_056401815.1 Aminobacter sp. P4_D5
CTGCCTGGTCCACGCGGCGGACGATCTCGTCCTTCGCCATGCCGCGGATCTTCAGCCCGTAGGCCATGTTCTGGAAGACCGACATATGCGGATAGAGCGCGTAGTTCTGGAACACCATCGCGACGTCGCGGTCGGCGGGCTCAAGCCCCTTCATGCTCTGCCCGGCGATGAGAACCTCGCCGGTCGTCTCGGTCTCGAGGCCGGCGACGATGCGCAGGAGGGTCGACTTGCCGCAGCCGGAGGCGCCGACGATGACGATCATCTCGCCGTCCTGAACGTCGAGATCGACGCCGTGCAGGACATGCGTCGCGCCGAAGGACTTCTTCACGTCGCGGAGAGCTAAAGTCGCCATTACTTCTCGGTCTCCGTCAGGCCCTTCACGAACCATCGCTGCATGAACACGACCACGGCCACCGGCGGCATCAGCGCGAAGACGGCCGTCGCCATGATGACGTTCCACTCGTTCTGCTGGTCGCCCGTGCCGATCATTTTCGTCAGGCCGACCACCACCGTTTCCAGGCTCCTATCGTTCACCATCAGCAGCGGCCAGAGATACTGGTTCCAGCCGTAGATGAAGAGGATCACGAAGAGCGCCGCGATGTTGGTGCGCGAGAGCGGCAGCAC
>NZ_JBFUIP010000944.1:0-624 GCF_056401815.1 Aminobacter sp. P4_D5
GGATGGGCGTGTCGGCGAGGTCCTCCCGAGCGAGGCCGAGGACGGCCAGGACTTCCGCGGGATCCACGGTCGTGGCGAATCCTTCGGGCTGGGTCACCTCGACGCGGTCCCCCGCGAAGATCGCGCGTACAGGGCCGGAAAGCGTCTCGATGCACAGCCTGTCGCCCGACGCCTCGCCGCGCCGGCGCAGCAGCCAGGCGGCGCCCAGGGTGGCATGGCCGCACATTTCCATCTCGTGCGCGGGCACGAAGAAGCGGAAGCGCCGGTCGGCCTTCGTGGGGTCGGCGGGCGGGAGGACGAAGGCGCTCTCATGGCCGTGATGCGCGGCCAGCGCCTGCATGTCGCCGGCTTCCATGCCCCGCGCGTCCGGCACGATGGGCGCGGGATTTCCACCGCCGGGGCCGGCGGGAAAGATCGAGAGGAGGACGATCTCGGGCATGCGGGACATCTAACCCGCATCGCCTCAGGCGGGAAAGGCGACCGGCTCGGCTTGGGCAAAGCCGATGTGGATGGGCGCGCCGGCCGGCCAGCGGTGCAGCGCTTCGACGCCGGGCACGCGCAACAGGATGCGGCCGGCTTCGGGCACGTCGACGACCAGCTCCGCGCGGTCGCCCAGATAGGCGC
>NZ_JBFUIP010000945.1:0-624 GCF_056401815.1 Aminobacter sp. P4_D5
GTCGGGCTCCATCATGGTCGGCGCGGTGCTGACCAACCGCTCGCCGGTCGGCCTCTCCAGCGTCACGCCGATCGCGCGCATGACCCAGGAGGTCGGCGTGGTGGTGGTGCCGGCGCAGTCGGACATCCAGGACATCGGGGGTCTGCTGAACTCCTTCCGCAGCAATCCCGGCGGCACATCGGTCGCCGGTGGCAGCGCCGGCGGGACCGACCACATCACCCTCGGCCTGATCCTGCGGGCGCTGGGCCGCAGCGCGCGCGAGGGCAGCTATCTGGCCTTCGCCGGCGGCGGGCCGGCCCAGGCGGCGATCCTCGGCGCGCAGGTGAAGTGCGGCATCTCCGGCTACTCCGAATTCGCCGAGCAGATCCGGGCGGGCCGGATGCGGGCGCTGGCCACCACGGGCGAGACCCGCAGCGAGCCGAACATCCCGACGCTGAGGGAATCCGGCGTGGACGTGGTGATCGCCAACTGGCGTGGCGTCTTCGGCGCGCCCGGCATCAACGCCAACCAGAAGGCCGCGCTGACCAGCTTCATCACCGACCTCGTGGCCCTGCCGGCCTGGAAGGAGCTGATGGAGACGCGCGGCTGGGACAACGCCTTCCTCGCCGGCGCGGAGTTCGAGCG
>NZ_JBFUIP010000946.1:0-624 GCF_056401815.1 Aminobacter sp. P4_D5
AGAGGCGATGATCGAGCGCTTCGTCGCCTTCGGGACCTATGGCCACCGCATGGGCGGGGACGGCATCCTCGTGACCTGTTCCGCCTTCGGCCCGGCCATCGACCGCCTGATCGCGGCCCTGCCGATCCCCGTGCTGAAGCCGAACGAGGCCATGTTCCAGGCGGCGATCGCCCAGGGGCGGCGGATCGGCATGCTGGCGACCTTCGGCCCCTCCGTCGGCACGATGACGGACGAGTTCGACGAATTCGTCGCCCGCAGTGGCAAGCCGGCGAGCCTGGACACGGTGCTGGTCGCGGATGCCATCGCCCTGCTGAAGGGAGGCGATGTGGAATCCCACAACCGCCTCGTCGCCGCGCGCGCGCCGGAGCTTGGCAAGCACGATGCCATCATGCTCGCGCATTTCTCGACCTCGCGCGCCGCCGAGGCGGTTCGTGCGGTGGTCGGCCTTCCCGTGCTGACGGCGCCGCATGCGGCCGTGGACCGCATGCGCGAGATGGTCGAGGCGCGGGTCGCGGCCTGACGGCCGATCAGGCGCGCAGCGACTCCCGAGCCTGCGTCGCCAGCACGTCCGCCCGCTCGTTCATGGGGTGGCCGGAATGGCCCTTCACCCAGAGCCACTCCACC
>NZ_JBFUIP010000947.1:0-624 GCF_056401815.1 Aminobacter sp. P4_D5
CGGTCGGACCATGGGCTGCCATCTCTGCCCAGGCGCTGCGGATCAGGCCCCAGACCTCGCCCACGCTGGCATTGGCGGTCTGCACGTTGCCGATGATGACGGCGCGGCCGAAGAGCAGGTCGAGCCCCGCGCCGATGCCGTAGGTCAGCCCCCGCTCCTCGCGGACTGACTTCATGAGCCGACTGGTGAAGCCGCCGCCGGCCAGGATGCGCAGCGCGACCTGGAAGGATTCCCAGCCGGGATCGGTGGGCAGCAGCCCATTCTGGCCGAAGACCAGCGTCGACTGGGGCGCCGCCTTGGGCCGCAGCGTCACGCCATAGGCCGCGAGGTCGGGCAGCGGGGGCGTGTCGGGCACGGGGTGGTCCGGCAGGGCGCCGAAGAGCTCGGCCAGCAGCGCCTTCAGGCCGTTCGCGTCGATCGCGCCCGAGGCGGCGACCAGCAGGTTTCCGCGGGTGAGCTGGGCGGCAAGGCAGGCGCGGATGTCCTCCTGGCCGATCGCCGCGATGCTCTCGGGCGTCGAGAGCCGCCCGGCGGAGAAGTTGGGAAAGCCCGCCTCCCAGAAGGCGCGGCGGGCCAAGCCGGCCGGCGTCTCCAGCGACTGGCGCGCGGCCAGCAGGGCGCGGG
>NZ_JBFUIP010000948.1:0-624 GCF_056401815.1 Aminobacter sp. P4_D5
ACGCTGACCTTCGGCAGGGTCTTGAGCTGGGGAAGCGGCATTTGCAGGGCTCCTTCGGTTGCGGTCCCGAGGGGGTAGCAGTCCCGCTTCGGCACGAAGCGGGGTTCGTGCTCGGGTTTCTTTCAGCCCGCTACGATTTTCACCTGCCCCCTCCCGCCTTCCCGATGCGGATAATCTGCGAGCTGGATAGCAAAGCCCAACCCTCCCGCTGCCTCGCGTGTTCGATCTCGATCACCCGCCGGGTTGCCTCGTTCCTGATCTCGCGCATCTCCGCAGCCTGATCGGCTTCGCGCCGAGCCGCTTCTGCCATGACCTAGCGCCCAACCACCCGCGCGCGTGCGGGATCAGATAAATCCGGGCTTGTGGCTTGCCATTCGTCGCGGATCATGGCGTCGCGCTCGGCGGTCACGCCGCGCCGCGCGCGCCCGCTCTCCAGCCCGCCCTTCGTGCCCTCGGCGCCCTGATGGGAGAACAGCGCAGTAACCCCTGCGACCACACCGGCTGCGGCCACGCGTTGCAGCATCTCCGAAAGCCTGGCGGCGTCCAGCACCACATTGTTATCCAGGTCGAGGGCCCCAAAGAGCGCCGGAATGGTGACAGCATTGATGAGCGATTGCGCCGCGC
>NZ_JBFUIP010000949.1:0-623 GCF_056401815.1 Aminobacter sp. P4_D5
GCTCAGCCCGAGGCCGGTGAGCACCACCAGCGCGAAGGCGACCGTCCGGAGAAGGCGGCGCCGCGGTCTTTCCCGCCTGATCTGATCGACGCCTTCCTGCGCATCCGCGCGCTTGGGCGGCCCGATATCCATTCGACGTTTCCCAATCCGCCGGCCCGCGCCAGCGGCAACCCGCAGTTGTGAGCATAGGATGACATTTCCTTGAATGCCAATCCGTTGCCAGGTTACCTCACCGTCAGGTGAGCGCGCTCGCGTCGGGCGGGACGCGTTCCATCCGGCAGGGGATGGAGCCGGTGTCCACCGAGCCGCTGATCGGGTCCGCTGGCCCGGTGTAGGACATGGCCGCGTTCACGTTCACCTCCAGCACGCCGAAGTCCGGCCCCGGCCGCTCGGGCAACCACCAGCCGACGCCGGTGGTCAGCACGCCGGGCCGGGTGCGGTCCGAGACCTGCACGCGCAGGCGCACGGCGCCCTGGCCGTTCATCGTCTCGACCTTGATCCAGTCCGCCTCGGCGAGACCGTATTCGGCGGCCGTCTCCGGGTTCACATAGACCTTCGGATCGGGCGAGACCTTTCTCGCCCAGGCCTGCTCGCGGAAGCGCGAGTGGTGGTAGGTCTTCTCC
>NZ_JBFUIP010000950.1:0-623 GCF_056401815.1 Aminobacter sp. P4_D5
CGCCCAAGGGTCCGCACATTGAGCGGACACCTGGCTCGGGGATAGCACGCGGCCCGTGTCGTAGCGGTTCCTTTGGTGGGCTACCCTCCACCAAAGGCCTCCCCATGACCGACCTTACTCTTCCCCACAATGAACCTCGCCTGGCAGTCCTTCCGAACGGTTGATCGGCCTGTCCGCGGCCACCGCCGCCATCCGAGGCATCACAGACGAAACCCACCCCGCCCTCGGCCTCCGCGCGACCATCGTGGGGGTGCGGCGAGAGGCCTTGCACCTCACGCTGAAGGTCCGGCAACTCGCTTTCCCCATAGCCCGCCGACCTCACCCGCTACGCCATCACCATGGTCACCGCCACGGACATCGGCCTCACCGCGCGCGACCCCAGGCGGAAGATGCCGCCGGTCTCACCGCGCCGGCCACGCTTGGGCCAATCGGCCCTCCTCAAGGCCGGCCAGCCTCGCCGCCGACCGCCACCCCTCCATCATTGAGCGCAAGGGCCTCGCGGACGACATTCCGCGACATTTCCATCGAAGGCAAATCCGCCGGTTTCGACCTCAAGGTCGTCCGCACCGTCAGAGGAAGGTGCTGCACTATCTGATAGTGCAGCGTCTGATCCCTTCCTGATC
>NZ_JBFUIP010000951.1:0-622 GCF_056401815.1 Aminobacter sp. P4_D5
GCACCGCGTCGATGGCGCCGGCGGCCTGGTCGGCGAGATCCGAGATATCGCCCAGGATATCGGTGTCGAAGCCGAGGTCGCCCAGCCCGTCCAGTCCACCGAAGCCGGACACCTCGGCCGGGGGCGGGAGCGGCGGGCTTTCGGCCAGCAGCAACTCATAGGCGTAGAGCCCGGGCAGTCCGGCCGACTCGGTGGCGCGGAAGCACAGGATCACGACTTTGGTCAGTTCCAGCGCCGCGGCTATATCGGCGGCGAAGGACAGCTCCTCCCCCGTCGCCGCAGCCTTCTGCAAGGTGTCCAGCTCATCGGACGCGGCATCGCCGGTCAGCGCCCCGCTGATATGGATGTGATGGGAGCCGCGCCCCGCACTCTCCTGCACATCGCCCGCAAGACCCAGCACGCGGGCGCCGGCAAATCCGCCGTCGAGCGCGTGTTCGATGCGCTGTACGCGGGTCAGTGGGATGTCGCCGAGGAGCGGGGTGGCGGTCAAAGCGCGAGCCCCCTCAGATCAGCCTCATCCTCCAGCGCCGCGGCCAGGACATCGGCGAAGGCCACGGTTTCCCGCGGCACAGCCGGCCAGGGAGAGGCCGCGCCGGGCGCAGCGGCAACCAACCCATCCGCC
>NZ_JBFUIP010000952.1:0-622 GCF_056401815.1 Aminobacter sp. P4_D5
GAGCAGGATGGCGTGACGCTGCGTGACCAGCTTGGCTTCCGGCGCCCGCCACATCCTGCGGCCCTCGCCGCGCGAGGGCAGGCCGCCGAATAGCTTCCACCCGGGGGCGCCTCAGTGAAGGACGGCGCCCACCGGCCGCTGCATCGCCGCCACGGGCATCGCCTGCGGCGGCAGCCGATGCCCGGCGGCCGACATCATCGCCGCGAAGCGCTGCGCCCCGCGCAGCGCCGGCGCCACGGAACCCGCGGGCACCCAGTCCGAGATGACGTCGAGCGCGGAGAGCGTGTCCGCGTTCTGCATCGCGCTCACGAGCCGCAGCATCAGCACCTCGTCGGCGCCGAGGGACGGGCAGCGGCAGCACCGCACCTCGATGATCCGCTGTGCCGCGCTGCCGACCACGGACATCATCAGGTCGAATCCGACAGCGCCGGCCGAGGCCACGCCGGCCAGGCGGAACATCTCGCGCCAGTCCGGGTGCGCGGTGCCGGGGCGCATGATCGGTGCGACCCAGGCGCGTAGCGCCGCCACGACGAAGAGCTCCTCCGGCCCGAGGTCGAGGACCGCCCGCTCGCCCGTAACAGGGCGGTGATCGGGGTTGCAAGGCTCCATCGGGGACACGACC
>NZ_JBFUIP010000953.1:0-621 GCF_056401815.1 Aminobacter sp. P4_D5
GTAGGGGCGCAGCGCGCGGCGGATCTGGAACTCGAACTCGGTGTTGAGGTCGAACATGGTCTGGCGGAGCAGCGATTCCGCCACGATCCGGCGCTCGCCGGGCGTGCTCTCCGCGGTCTGCGAGCGCTCCGCCGAGGCCTCGGCGAAGCCGATTCGCCGGTCGTTCTCGCCGAGGATCTCGAGGCGCGCGGTGAGCTGGCAGGTGAGCTGCTCGCCGGCATCCGAGGCGAAGGCGCCGCCCCGCGCCGCATTGCGCACCCGCACGATCTGCGCCCGGGTGACGGCGAATCGCGCGCGATTCTCCGTGCCGAAGGCGGCCAGCCGGTCGCGGCCCATGATGAGCACGGCCTCCGGCGCCGTGGGCTGGAGGGTGCGGCCGATGTCGTTGGGGCCGCCATTGGGCGAGCGGTCCTCGGTCGCGATCGCCGAGACGTCGAGGCGGATCTGCGTCAGGTGGGTGTAGGAGATGGGCGGCCCGTCCACCCGCGGCGGCGGCGTGCCGCCGCAGGCGCCGAGCGCGGCGGGCAGGATCAGCAGGGCGCGGCGTGGCAGCATGTTCTCTCCCGTGGGCATGTCCGGCCCATCACTTCGACGCCCATCGCTTCTACGCATGGCCCGCGT
>NZ_JBFUIP010000954.1:0-621 GCF_056401815.1 Aminobacter sp. P4_D5
AATCAGGGGCGGCAGAAGCACGACAACGGGCGCATCGACATGCGGATCGCCCGGGACGGGACCTGGTTCTACAAGGGCAGCCCGATCAACCGGAAGGAGCTGGTCTGCCTCTTTGCCTCGGTGCTGAAGCGCGAGGCCTGCGGCGGCTATCTGCTTGAGACCCCTGTGGAAAAGGGCTGGATCACCGTCGAGGACGCGCCTTTCGTGGCGGTCGAGATGGTCTGGCGGGACTGCGATTGCGGCGATGGCGGGCCGATCCGGCAGTGCCTCAGCTTCCGCACCAATTGCGACGAGGTGATCCCCTGCAACGCGGAGCACCCGATCCGCATCCAGATCGACCCCCGGACGCGCGAGCCGCGCCCCTACATCACGGTCCGGCCGGGACTCGAGGCCCGGATCGCCCGGCCCGTCTTCTACGAGATGGTGGCCCTCTCCGTGACCGAGCGTATCGAGGACCGGCAGATCATGGGCGTCTGGAGCGAGGGAGTCTTCTTCCCGATCGACGAGGACCCCGCTCTCGGCGTGGCGGCGGAGTGACGGGCGAGGAGCTTTGCGCCCGGCTGCGTGACCCCCGTTTCCTGGAGTCGATGCCGCCGCCGACCGGCGACGTCGCCCTGCTGC
>NZ_JBFUIP010000955.1:0-621 GCF_056401815.1 Aminobacter sp. P4_D5
ACCTCGCAGAAGACGCCCTCCGGCTCCGTGCCGTCGAGCAGGCCGCAGAAGATCGGAACGCCGTCGAGGCGCGGCCAGCACATCCAGATGACGCGCCCGTCCTTCGTGACCAGTGCGGCGACGGTGCCGTTGCCGATGGCGGCGAGATCAAGCGGTTGGGCCATGCGCGCCTCCCAGCAGGGATGTGAGCCAGGCGCGGACCGCCTCCGGCTCGGGGAAGTCGTCGGGGACACGATAGCCCATGCCGCCCAGCGCCTCGGCGGCGGCGATGCCGTCCTCGTCGGTCACGTCGTCGCCGATGAAGATAGGGAGCCGGCCGGCGAAGGGCGGCTCGCGCATCATCTCGCGCACGGCGACGCCCTTGTGGATACCACGCGGCCGGACCTCCCAGGCCATGGAGGCCCGAAGAATCTCGAAATCCGGCACGGCATTGATGAGTGAGGCCAGGAGCTCGAAGGCCGCATCGCCCAGATCCGGCGCGAGGCGGTAGTGCAGGACGAAGCCGGCGGGCTTCTCCTCGAAGACGATGCCCGCGTGCTGCGCGGCGAAGGCGAGCGCCGCCTTGCGCCACGGCTCGGGCGCGACGGGCAGCACGGCGCGGCGGGCCTCGCCGCCCGGCAG
>NZ_JBFUIP010000956.1:0-621 GCF_056401815.1 Aminobacter sp. P4_D5
GCGCCGGACCGCGTGGTCGGCCTCGCCTGGTCCGGCCACTTCACCGCCGACCGGCTGCTCGGCGTGTTGCCGCACCTGCCCGGGGGGGTCACGGAGCTCTACTTCCATCCCGCCAGCGCCGGCGGCTTCCCGGGCAGCGCTGACGGCTACGACTATGCCGGGGAGCTTGCCGCCCTGACCGATCCTGATGTGGCCGAGGCGCTGGCCGGGACGCCGCGCGGCGGCTACGCGGCCATGCTCTTGCCGAACGCCGCCTGACGCAGCAGTTAGAGCATGATCGCCGMMGGTGGAATCACCGRAGGCGTGAATCATGCTCTCAAAACAACAGGCTAGAGGCTTTGCAGTGRGCYCTTGCGAACGAAAAAGGCTCTAGTCCCGGTGAGCCCACTTCCCATCCGCGAGGAAATTCCGCGCCTGGCCCTCGTCACCGGGGGCGCGAAGCGGCTCGGCCGCGCCATCGCACTGGCCCTGGCCGAGGCGGGCTTCGACATCGCCATTCACTACAACAGCTCGGCCGAGGAGGCCGGCGCACTGGCCGGCGAGATCGCGCGACTGGGCCGCCGCGCCCTCGCCTTCCAGGCCGACCTCATGCAGGAGGCCGAGGTCGCCGCCCTGCTGCCC
>NZ_JBFUIP010000957.1:0-621 GCF_056401815.1 Aminobacter sp. P4_D5
ATTGTGATGGTGAGCGAAAGCAAACGCAKCAAAATCTAGTCGCGCTTCCCGACCAGCTTCTTCAACGTCGCCACCTGGCGGAAGAAGAGCGAGGCCGGTTGCGCGGGACTGCCCAGCAGCCTCGAATGGGGCGGCACGTCCGCGATGACGCCGGATTGCGCGCCGATCTGCGATCCGGTGCCGATGGTCAGGTGCCCCGCCATGCCGACCTGGCCGCCGATCTGGACGAAGTCCTCCACCGTGGTCGAGCCCGAGATTCCGACCTGGGCCACGATCACGCAGTAGCGGCCGAGCTGCACATTGTGGGCGATCTGCACGAGGTTATCGATCCGCGTGCCCGCTCCGATGACCGTGTCGCGCGAGGAGCCGCGGTCGACCGTCGTATTGGCGCCGATCTCGACATCGTCCTCCACGATCACCCGGCCCAGATGGGGGATGCTCAGGAAGCCCTCCGCGGTCTTCGCGAAGCTGAACCCCTCCTGCCCGATGCGCGCGCCGGGACAGATGTAGACCCGCGCACCGATGCGGGCGTGGCTGATACTGGCCTGTGGGCCCACGCGACAGTCCGGGCCGAGGATGACGCCATCGCCCACCACAGCGCCGGCGGCGATGCAGCAACGC